>JAFLDG010000071.1 GCA_017302495.1 Burkholderiales bacterium | reverse complement strand
AGGCCCGCGTGCCCGCTGCCGGGTCGGGCCGCCAGGGCGCGGGCGTGCGTTTGCGCGGCGCCGATGCCGGCGCACCCGATCGGCCGCTTCCGGCGCGGGTATTGCCCGATGTGGCTCCGCCAGCCGCGGCACAGGATCGCCGGGCCCAGCCCCGATGGAGCCTCGCCATGGACAAGCAGCGCGCGAACGCCTTCATGCTCAAGCTGGTCGGCGATGTCGCCACCACGCTGGCGGCGACGCTGGTGCTGGTCGGCGACCGGCTCGGGTTGTTCCGGGCGATGGCCGGTTCCGGCGCGTTGTCGCCGGCCGAGCTTGCCGGCCGCGCCGGCATCGCCGAGCGCTACGCCGAGGAGTGGCTGGCGGTGATGGCCGGCGCCGGTTACGTCGAACACGAGGCCGGACGCTTCCGGCTGCCCGATGAACACGCGCAGTTCCTCGTCGATCCGGCCTCCGAGTACTGCCTGACGGGCCTGTTTGCCGGGCTGCCGTCGATGGCGGCGATGGTGCCCAAGCTGACCGAAGCCTTCCGCAGCGGCGGCGGCATCGGCTTCGAGGACTTCGGCGCCGAGCTGCCCGAAGCGCTGGCGGCGATGAACCGCTCGGTGTACGAGCAGCGGCTGGTGCGCAGCTGGCTGCCGATGGTGCCGGGCGTGGTCGAGCGGCTGCAGGCGGGCGGCCGCGCGCTCGACGTCGGCTGCGGCGCCGGCGTGATCCCGATCGCACTGGCGCGCGCATTCCCCGCCGCCACCGTCGCCGGCATCGACCCCGATGTGCGCTCGATCGCGCTGGCGCGGGCCGCGGCCGATGCCGCCGGCGTGCAGCTGCAGTTCGACGCGGTCGGCATCGACGCGATGGCCGCGGCGCCGGGCTGGGACTTCGTCAGCACCTTCGACGTCGTGCACGACCTGCCCGACCCGCTGGCCGCGCTGCAGCGCATCCGCGCCGGCCTGGCGCCGGGCGGCACCTACCTGATGGTCGAGCCGAAGGTCGCCGACGCGCTCGACGACAACCTCGGCAACCCGTTCGCGCGCATGCTCTACGGCATCAGCTGCCTGCACTGCGTGCCGCAGTCGCTGGCGCTCGGCGGGCCCGGCCTCGGCGCGTGCTGGGGCGAGCAGCGCGCCCGCGCGCTGGCCGAACGGGCCGGCTTCCGGCGCTTCGAGCGGCTGGACATCCGCAGCCCGGCGATGGCGTTCTACGCGCTGGGCTGAGCCGCGGCCTGCGGGCGCGCGTCAGGCGGCTTCCATCGCCGCCTGCGCCGCCTTGACTTCCACCCGCACCGCCTCGGTCAGCTCGGCCTTCAGCGCGGCGAAGGCCGGCGTGGTCTTCACCGAGTAGTGGCGCGGGTGCGCCAGCTCGACCTTGCGGTCGAGCTTGATGCGCCCGGGGCGCGCGCTCATCACGATCACCCGGCTGCCCATGAACACCGCCTCGTCGATGTCGTGGGTGACGAACAGCACCGTCTTGCGCTGCTCCTCCCAGATGCCGAGCAGCAGCTCCTGCATCAGCTCGCGCGTCTGGTGGTCGAGCGCGCCGAAGGGCTCGTCCATCAGCAGCATGCGCGGGTCGTTCGCGAGCGCGCGGGCGATCGCGACCCGCTGCTGCATGCCGCCCGACAGCTGCTTCGGGTAGTGCTTGTCGAAGCCCTTCAGCCCCACCTTGGCCAGAAAGCCGTGCGCGATGTCGAGCTGCTGCGCGCGCGGCAGGCCGCGCTCGACCAGGCCGAAGCAGACGTTGTCCAGCACCGTCAGCCACGGGAACAGCGTGTAGCTCTGGAACACCATGCCGCGGTCGGCGCCGGGGCCGTCGATGCGCCGGCCGTCGAGCAGCACCTCGCCCGCGGTCTGGGTATCGAGCCCCGCGACGATGCGCAGCAGCGTGCTCTTGCCGCAGCCGCTGGGGCCGAGGATCGTGATGAAGTCGTTCTCGGCGACCTCCAGGCTCGTCGCCTGCAGCGCCAGCGTCTTGTGGAAACGGCGCTCGACGCCGCGGATCGAGAGGATGTTGGCCATGCTCAGCGCCCCAGGGCGGCCCACGGATACAGGCGCCGGTTGACCCACTTGAAGAACAGGTCGCTGACCAGCCCGATCAGGCCGATGACGATGATGCCGAAGATGATCTGGTCGGTCGCCAGCAGCGCCTGGCTGTCGGTGATCATGTGGCCGATGCCGCTCGAGGCGCCGATCAGCTCGGCGACGATGACGTAGGTCCAGGCCCAGCCGAGCACCATGCGCAGCTGCTCGGCGATCTCAGGCGCCGCGCCGGGCACGAGCACGCGCCGGATCAGTGACGCGTCCTTCACGCCCAGCGTGTACGAGGCCTCGACCAGGTCGCGCCGGGTGTTGCCCACCGTCACGCTGATCATCAGCACCAGGCTGAAGAAGCTGCCGATGAAGATCACCGCCAGCTTCTGCGCCTCGCCGATGCCGGCCCACAGGATCAGCAGCGGGATGAAGGCGCTCGCCGGCAGGTAGCGCGCGAAGCTGATGAAGGGTTCGAAGAAGGCCTCGATCGGCTTGTACGCGCCCATCGCCACGCCCAGCGGCACCGCGATGACCGCGGCGATGACGAAGCCGCCGACGACGCGGAACACCGTCATGCCGATGTCCTTCGCGAAGCCGTGCTCCGTCAGCAGCACCCAGCCGCTCTTCAGCATCGACACCGGGTCGGCGAGGAAGGTCTTCTGCACCAGGCCGCCGAAGGTGGCGATGCTCCACACCGCGACGAAGAGCACGAAGAAGCCGACGCCGAGCGCGACGCGCATGCCGGGGCTCACCGGGGTCAGCGGCTTCATCGACGCCCTCCTGGTCCTGCGAGGTTCGGTGGCCGGCACCGCCGGCGCGGTGCCGAGCGTCGCGCTGCCGCTCATTGGATGAAGCGCGTGTCGGCCAGCTTGCTCATGTCGGGCAGCTGCTTGATGATGCCGGCCTCGAGCAGCAGGTCCGCGGCTTCCTTGCTGAACGCGGCGTGCTCGCCGGCGAAGAACTTCTGGTTCGCGGCCTTGTCCTGCCAGCGCAGGAACTTCTGGCTCGCCTCGAAGGCTTCGCCGCTCTGCTTGACGTCGGCGCCCATGATCTCGAAGGCCTTCTTCGGCTCGTTCTTGATCATCTCCAGCGCCTGGAAGTAGCTGGTCGCCAGCGCCTGCGCGGCCTTCGGGTTCTCGGCCAGGAACTTCGGCGTGCAGCCGAAGGTGTCCATGATCATCGGATAGTCGAGCGTCGTCGCGATGATCTTGCCGGCCTCGGGCTTGGCGCGCACCGCGCTCAGGAAGGGCTCGTAGGTCATGCCGGCGTCGATCTGCGCGTTGCCGGCGATGAAGGCGTTGGCGGCGGCCTGCGGGCTCAGGTTCACGACCTCGACGTCCTTGATGCTCAGGCCGTTCTTCTTCAGCATCCACGCCAGCGTGAAGTAGGTGGCGGTGCCCGGGGCGTCGGCGGCGACCTTCTTGCCCTTCAGGTCGGCGATCTTGGTGATGTTCGGCTTGACCACCATGCCGTCGGCGCCGAAGCTCTTGTCGAGCTGGAAGATCTGCGTCGTCGCCACGCCGGCGGCGTTCCACGCGATCCAGGTCTCCACCGTCGTCGCCGCGCACTGGATGTCGCCCGACATGATGGCCAGGTGGCGGTCCTTCTGCGGGATCTTCTTGATCGTCACGTCCAGGCCGTTCTTCGCGAAGATGCCGGCCTCCTTGGCCAGCGTCAGCGGCGCGAAGCCGGTCCAGCCCGACATGCCGATGGCGACCTTGGTGGCTTGGGCCTGCGCCGTGCCGGCGATCAGGCCGGCGACGGCGACGAACAACAACGACTTCTTCATGGGGCTTCTCTCCGGGTGGGGTCAAACAGGGCTGCGTCCGTCGGACGCGGGGGAAAGGGGCTTGCGCAGCAGGCACCACAGGCTCGAGGCATCGACTTCGCTGATCACGGCCGGCACGCCGAGCGCGGCGCCGATGGCGCCGAACTGCGCCGGCGTCGCACGGCCCGAGCGGAAGCCGTCGGTGCAGACGATGGTGCCGTCGCGCGAGGCCTCGCGGTCGAGCGCGCCGAGCAGCCCGGCCTCGGCCTGGCGCTCGAACCAGTCGAGCCGGTCGGGCCAGAAGTGGTCGCTGTAGCTGGAGAACACGAGCAGGCCGCCGGGGGCCAGCACGCGCCAGGCCTCGCGCGCCAGCGCGATGGCATCGACGCGGAACGCACACACGCCGTTCTGCACGCAGGCGACGAGGTCGAAGCGGCCGTCGGCGAAGCCCAGCGCCAGCGCATCCATCTGCCGGTACTGCAGCCGCTCGCCGAGGCCGAGTTCGCCGGCACGCTCGCGCGCCAGCGCCAGGCTGGCCTCGGCCACGTCGATGCCGACCACCTGCCGCGCCACCGCGGCGATGCGCTCGGCAACGCGGCCGTGGCCGCAGCCGAGTTCGAGCACCGTGTCGCCGGCGCGCACCAGCGCGAGCAGGTGCAGGATCTCGGCTTCGAGGTAACGCTGCGCGCGCGGCGGTGCGAGCGCGTAGACACGCTGCAGCCGATCGGCCGCGAGGTGCTGGGCGTAGTACTGCGTCATGGACGGACCCGGGTTCGCGTCAGGGCAGCGTCGGCTGTTGCCAGGGCTCGGTGCTGGTCAAGCTTTCGAGGAAAGCCACGATCTTGTCGATCTCGGCCTCGGTCAGGCCGGTGGGCTGCAGCACCGCGGACTTGTTCGGATCCGGATGGCCGCCGCCGGCCATGTAGCGCACGGCATCCTTCAGCGTGATGCCGCTGCCGTCGTGGAAGTACGGACCCGAGATCGCCACCGAACGCAGCGTCGGCGTCTTGAACGCGCCGCGGTCGGCTTCGTTCTTCGTCACGTTGAAGCGGCCTGGGTCGGGGTTGGCCTTGCCGTGCTCGAGACCGATGTTGAAGAAGGTGCTGTTGCCGTAATACGGCGGCGCGTGGCAGGCGACGCAGCGGCCCTTGCCGGCGAACAGCGCCTGGCCCTCGACCGCGGCTTGGGACACCGCGTTGCGCTGGCCCGCCTCGTGGCGGTCCCACGGCGAATCGGTGCTGACGAAGCTGCGGAAGAACGCCGCCAGCGTCTTGACGATGGTCTCGGGCGTGGCCTCGCCGCCCCACACCGCGACGAACTGGCTGCGGTAGCCGGGCACCGCGTTGATGATCGCGGTGGCCTTGGCCGGGTCGGCGCCGGTCTGCGCGCGCCAGGCAGCGAGGATCTGCGCGTCCAGCGTGGTGGCGCGGCCGTCCCAGTACCAGGCGGTCTGGTAGCCGACGTTGTACAGCGTCGGCGTGTGGCGCGCATTCAGGTTGCCGTCGTCGCGGCGCGACAGCGCCTTGGTGTCGGCCCAGCCGAACTCGCGGTAGTGGCAGCTCTGGCAGGCGGTGCGGCCCGAGCCCGACAGCCGCGGATCGGCGAACAGCTGCTTGCCCAGGGCCAGCTTGGCGGCGGTGGGCGGGTTGTCGGCCGGATGCGGCATCGGCGGCAGCTGCGATGGGGGCGGCGACTTCGGCGCTTCGGTGCCGGCACAGGCGGCAAGCAGCAGCGCAGCACTCAGCAGCAGCACTCGAATCGGCAACGGCATGGCGGACCTCCAGCGGTTGTGGAAGCGAGCGTTGTGCCGCGCAGCCGGTGCCATGTCAATCACGCGCCCGCCTTCAGGCCGGCGTCCACAGCGCCGGCAACGCCGGCACCGCGCGGAACACCTTCGACAGCGCGCCGGTGTGCACCAGCGCGGTCGCACGTTCGACGTCCGGCGCCATGAAGCGGTCCTGCGCGAAGCGCGGCACACTCTGGCGCAAATGTGCATGCGCGGCTTCCAGCGGTGCGCTGCTGGTCAGCGGGCGCAGGAACTCGATGCCTTCGGCCGCGGCGAGGAACTCGATCGCCAGGATGTGCGCGACGTTGTCGATCATCGGCTGCAGCCGCCGTGCGGCGAAGGTCGCCATCGAGACATGGTCTTCCTGGTTCGCGCTGGTGGGCAGGCTGTCGACGCTGGCCGGATGCGCCAGGCTCTTGTTCTCGCTGGCCAGCGCGGCGGCGGTGACGTGGGCGATCATGAAGCCGCTGTTGAGCCCGGCGTTCGGCGTGAGGAACGGCGGCAGCCGCGACACGCCGGAATCGATCAGCATCGCGATGCGGCGCTCGGCGATCGCGCCGACTTCGGCGATCGCATTCGCCATCGCGTCGGCGGCCAGCGCCACCGGCTCGGCGTGGAAGTTGCCGCCGGAGACCATCGTGCCGTTGTCGAGGATCAGCGGGTTGTCGGTGACCGCATTGGCCTCGCGCAGCAGCACCAGCGCCGCGTGGCGCAGCTGGTCCAGGCAGGCGCCGACCACCTGCGGCTGGCAGCGCAGGCAGTACGGGTCCTGCACGCGGTCGTCGCCTTCGACGTGGCTCGAGCGGATCACGCTGCCGGCGAGCAGCTGGCGGTAGTACTGGGCGACGTCGATCTGCCCGGGCTGGCCGCGCAGCTGATGGATGCGCGGGTCGAACGGTCCGTCGCTGCCCTTGGCGGCGTCGACGGTGAGCGCGCCGATGACGATCGCCGCCTCGAGCACCGGCTCGAAGGCGAACAGCCCGTGCAGCGCGAGCGAGGCGCTGACCTGGGTGCCGTTGATGAGGCCGAGGCCTTCCTTCGCCGCCAGCTCGAGCGGCGCGATGCCCGTCTCCTTCAGCATCGCCGCCGCCGGCTTGCGCTTGCCGTCGACGACGAACTCGCCCTCGCCCATCAGCGCCAGCGTCAGGTGCGCGAGCGGCGCCAGGTCGCCCGACGCGCCGACGCTGCCCTGGCAGGGAATGAACGGAACGAGCCCGGCGTTGAAGATTTCGAGCAGCTTGTCGACCACCGATTCGCGCACGCCGCTGGCGCCGCGCGCCAGGCTCGCCGCCTTGGTCGCCAGGATCAGCCGCACCACCGGCGCGGCCAGCGGCTCGCCGACACCGACGCTGTGGCTGCGGATCAGGTTGCGCTGCAGCGTCGCCAGGTCGTCGCTGCTGATGCGCGTCGAGGCGAGCTTGCCGAAGCCGGTGTTCACGCCGTAGACCGGCGCGTCGCCGGCGGCGGCCCGCTGCACCACCGCGGCGGCGGCGGCGATCGCCGGCCGCGCCGCGGGATCGAGCGCGAGCGTCACGCCGCCGGCGTGGATCGCCTGCAGCTGCTCGAGCGTCAGCGCGCCCGGCGTGATGAGCAACGACGCCATCGCTCAGGCCCCGATCATCGGCAGCTTCAGGCCCTGCTCCTTGGCGCAGGCCACCGCGATGTCGTAGCCGGCATCGGCATGTCGCATCACGCCGGTGCCGGGGTCGTTCCACAGCACGCGCTCGATGCGCTTCGCGGCCGCATCGGTGCCGTCGCAGACGATGACCACGCCACTGTGCTGGCTGTAGCCCATGCCGACGCCGCCGCCATGGTGCAGGCTGACCCAGGTGGCACCACCGGCGGTGTTGAGCAGCGCGTTCAGCAGCGGCCAGTCGGACACCGCATCGCTGCCGTCCTTCATCGATTCGGTCTCGCGGTTGGGGCTGGCCACCGAGCCGCTGTCCAGGTGGTCGCGGCCGATGACGATCGGGCCCTTCAGCTCGCCCGACTTGACCATCTGATTGAAGGCCAGGCCGGCGCGGTGCCGCTCGCCCAGGCCGATCCAGCAGATGCGCGCCGGCAGGCCCTGGAACGCGATGCGCTCGCCGGCCATGTCCAGCCAGCGGTGCAGGTGGGCGTCGTCGGGGAACAGCTCCTTCATCTTGGCGTCGGTCTTGCGGATGTCCTCCGGGTCGCCAGAGAGCGCCACCCAGCGGAACGGGCCCTTGCCGCGGCAGAACAGCGGCCGCACGTAGGCCGGCACGAAGCCGGGGAAGTCGAAGGCGTTCTTCACGCCGACATCGAAGGCCACCTGGCGGATGTTGTTGCCGTAGTCCACGGTCGGAATGCCCATCGCCTGGAAGTCGAGCATCGCCTGCACGTGCACCGCGCAGCTCTTCGCCGCGGCATCGCGCAGCGCGGCATGCTGGCCGGCGTCCAGCTGCGCGGCCTTCCAGCTGTCCACGCTCCAGCCCGCCGGCAGGTAGCCGTTGACCAGGTCGTGCGCGCTGGTCTGGTCGGTCACCAGGTCCGGCTTGAGGCCGCCTGCCCTGGCACGCTTTACCAGCTCCGGCAGGAGCTGCGCCGCATTGCCCAGCAGGCCGATCGAGATGGCCTTGCCTTCGGCGGTGTAGCGCTGGATGCGGGCCAGCGCGTCGTCCAGGTCGCGGGCCTGCTCGTCCAGGTACTTCGAGCGCAGGCGGAAGTCGATGCGCGACTGCTGGCATTCGATGTTCAGGCTGCAGGCGCCGGCGAAGGTGGCGGCCAGCGGCTGCGCGCCGCCCATGCCGCCCAGCCCGGCGGTGAGGATCCACCGGCCCTTCAGGCTGCCGCCGTAATGCTGGCGGCCGGCCTCGACGAAGGTCTCGTAGGTGCCCTGCACGATGCCCTGGCTGCCGATGTAGATCCAGCTGCCGGCCGTCATCTGGCCGTACATCATCAGGCCCTTGCGGTCCAACTCGTGGAAGTGCTCCCAGGTCGCCCACTTCGGCACCAGGTTGCTGTTGGCGATCAGCACCCGCGGCGCATCGGCATGGGTGCGGAAGACGCCCACCGGCTTGCCGCTTTGCACCAGCAGCGTCTCGTCCTCGCCGAGTTCACGCAGGCTCTTCAGGATCGCGTCGAAGCAGTCCCAGTTGCGCGCGGCCTTGCCGATGCCGCCGTAGACCACCAGCGCATCGGGGTTCTCGGCCACCTCGGGATCGAGGTTGTTCTGCAGCATGCGGTAGGCGGCTTCGATCAGCCAGTTCTTGCAGCTGAGCTGGCTGCCGCGCGGCGAGCGCACCACGCGCGCTTGCGACAGCTGCTGGACGGTGGACAGGTCGGACATGGGGGCACCTCTTCGATCGTGGCAGCGTTCCGGAATGGCCGAGACTGTACTTGCCTAGACAAGTCTATGCAAGTAGACTTTGCGGCCATGAACGCTAGTGTTTACCCCAGGCCACGGCCCGGCCCTTCCGGCCCGTCCACGCCCCAGGCGGTGGCGCCCTATGCGCGCATCAAGCAATGGCTGAAGGACGAGCTGTCGCGCGGCCGCTGGCCGCCCGGCGCGCCGATGCCGTCGGATGCCGAGCTGGTGGCGCAGTTCGGCGTCAGCCGCATGACGGTGACGCGCGCGCTGAACGAGCTGCGCGCCGAAGGCCTGGTGGAGCGCGTGCAGGGCGTGGGCACCTTTGCCGCGCACCTGTTCCGCGTGGCCAGCACGCTGCGCATCCGCGACCTGCACGAGGAGATCACCCAGCGCGGCCACCAGCACCATGCCGAGGTGCATCTGGCGCGCGAGGAGCCGGCCGCCGACGGCCTGGCGCAGAAGCTGGGGCTGGGGTTGGGCGCGCCGGTGTTTCACACGCTGATCGTGCACTTCGAGGACGGCCTGGCGCTGCAGTGCGAGGACCGCTACGTCAACCCGGCCGCCGCACCCGGCTACCTGGGCAACGACTTCACGCAGATCACGCCCACGCAGTACCTGCTGCAGGTGGCGCCGCTGTGGGAGGCGCAGTATTCGATCGAGGCCGCGCTGCCCACGGTGCAGGAAGCCAGGCTGCTGGGCATCCGCCGCGACGAGCCCTGCCTGGTGGTCGTGCGCCGCACCGTCAGCCAGGACATGCCGATCACGCTCGCGCGGCTGGTCCACCCAGGATCGCGCTACCTGCTGCAGGGGGAGTTCAAGCCATGACTGCGGAAGACCGGGCGCGACAGGCCGTCACGCCGGACCTCATCGAGGCCTATGCGCGCGACGGCGCGGTCTGCCTGCGCCAGCTGCTGCCCCCCGACGAGGTACAGCGCCTGCGCGAGGGCATCGACGCCAACTTGGGCGCCCCCAGCCCGCGCGCCAAGGTGGCGAGCCGCCTGGACGACCCCGGCTTCTTCATCGAGGACTTCTGCTGCTGGCAGGACAACCCGGCCTACCGCGACGTGATCTTCCAGTCGGCCCTGGCCGCCGCGGCCGGGCGACTGACCGGCAGTCGCCGCATCCGCCTGTACCACGACCACATGCTGACCAAGGAGCCGGGTACGCGCGCGCCGACGCCCTGGCACCAGGACCAGCCCTACTACAACGTGGAGGGCACGCAGAACGTCAGCTTCTGGATCCCGGTGGACCCGGTGCGCCGGCATTCGACGCTGGAGTTCGTGGCCGGCTCGCACCGCGGGCCGTGGCTGATGCCGCGCAGCTTCATGGACCACCAGGCGAAGTGGTTCCCCGAAGGCAGCCTGCAGGAGATGCCCGACATCGAGGCCACGCGCGGCGAGCGCAGGATCCTCGGCTGGGCGCTGGAGCCGGGCGACGTGGTCGCCTTCCACATGCTGGCGCTGCATGCCTCCGGCGGCGTCGACGGCGACCGGCGGCGGCGCGTGTTCTCGCTGCGCGTGCTGGGCGACGACATGGTGCACGCGCCGCGCGCGTGGGTCACCTCACCGCCCTTCCCCGGGCTGGCCGAGCGGCTGCCGGCCGGCGCGCCGATGGACGACCCGCTGTTTCCGGTGCTGTGGGAGCGCGGGTCATGAGCCATCGCCGGGCCGCCCCAAGACGGCTCGCACCCCCTCGGGGGGCCGGCGCCGCAGCCGCCTTGGGGGCCACATGACATTGCATGTCGTGCGCTGCGACGCGGTGGAACCACAGCCGTGGAAGAACGGCGGCGGGCTGACACGCGAACTGCTCGCCTGGCCGGCCGGCCACGCGTGGTCGCTGCGCATCAGCGTGGCCGACATCGGCGCCGACGGCCCGTTCTCGGCCTTCCCCGGCGTCGAGCGCTGGTTTGCGGTGCTCGAAGGCGCCGGCGTGCTGTTGAGCCTGCCCGACGGAAGGCGCATGGTCCAGGCTGACAGCGTGCCACTGAAGTTCCGCGGCGAGACCGCGCCGCGCTGCGAGCTGCTGGACGGACCGACACGCGACCTGAACCTGATGATCATGCGCGAGGCCGGCCGCGGCGGAATGCAACGTGCGCACGCCGGCGAGGACTTCGCACCGCACGCTGCGTTTCGCGCGCTGTTCAGCGCCGACGCGCTGACGCTGCAGATCGACGGCGCCGATGCGGCCCGCGTGCCGGCGATGTCGCTGCTGTGGGCCGATGGCGGCGCGCACGGCGTGTGGCGCCTCGTCGCGGAGAGCCCGCCGCGCGCCTGGTGGATCCACTTCGAGCCGAGCGCGACATGATGCAGACGCTCTGGCGCAACGCGCGCCTGGCCACGCTGGCGGGCGCCGAGCCCTGGGGCTGGATCGAACGCGGCGCACTGCTGACCGAAGGCGACACGATCGTTTTCGCCGGCAACGACGCGGCGCTGCCCGCGGGGCTGCAGGCCGGGCGCGAAGTCGACCTCGGCGGCGCGCTGGTCACGCCCGGCCTCGTCGACTGCCACACGCACCTGGTCTACGGCGGCGACCGCGCGCGCGAATTCGAGCGGCGGCTGCAGGGCGCGAGCTACGAGGACATCGCGCGGGCCGGCGGCGGCATCCGCTCCACGGTGGCGGCGACGCGCGCGGCGGACGACGCCACGCTGTTCGCCGCGGCGCGCGAACGCGCACGCACGCTGATGCGCGAGGGCGTGACCACGCTCGAAATCAAGTCCGGCTACGGCCTGAGCCTCGAGCACGAGGCGCGCTGTCTGCGCATCGCGCGCCGGCTCGGCACCGAGCTGCCGCTCACGGTCAAGACCACCGCGCTGTCGGCGCATGCACTGCCGCCGGAATTCGACGGCCGCGCCGACGACTACATCGCCGCCGTGGTCGACTGGCTGCCGCGGCTGCACGCCGAGGGACTGGTCGATGCGGTCGATGCCTTCTGCGAGACCATCGCCTTCAGCCCCGCGCAGACCCGGCGCGTGTTCGAGGCCGCGAGGTCGCTCGGCCTGCCGGTCAAGCTGCACGCCGAGCAGTTGAGCGACCAGGGCGGCGCTGCGCTCGCGGCGTCGTTCGGCGCGCTGTCCTGCGACCACCTGGAGTGGCTGTCGGACGACGGCGTGCGCGCGATGGCCGCCGCCGGCACGGTGGCCGTGCTGCTGCCCGGCGCGTTCTACTTCCTGCGCGAAACGAAGCTGCCGCCGGTGGCCGCGCTGCGCGCCGCCGGGGTGCCGATCGCGCTGGCCAGCGACCACAATCCCGGGTCATCGCCCGGGCTGTCGCTGCTGCTGATGCTGAACATGGGCTGCACCTTGTTCCGCCTGACGCCGGAAGAAGCGCTGCGCGGCGTCACCGTGCACGCCGCGCGCGCGCTCGGCCTGCGCGACCGCGGCACGCTCGCCGCAGGCCAGCGCGCCGACTTCGTCGCCTGGGACCTGCAGCACCCGGCCGAGCTGGCCTACTGGTTCGGCCGCAACCCCTGCCGCCGGCGCATCGTCGCCGGCGCGCAGGCCGACGCATGACGACCGGACACCTCGAGGCGAGCACGCGCCGCCGTTCCGTGAGCAGGCCCGCCGGGCCGAAGGGGGCACGATGACCGATGCGATCTACACGCTCACCCGCGGCACCACGCCGCTGCTGCTGAGCATGCCGCACGCCGGCACGCGGATTGCGCCGGACATCGCCGCATCGCTGCTGCCGCGCGCGCTGCAGACCGAGGACACCGACTGGTTCCTCGACCGGCTGTACGGCTTCGCCGCCGATCTCGGCGCGAGCGTGATCGTGCCGCACTTCAGCCGCTACGTGGTCGACCTGAACCGGCCGAGCGACAACCAGCCGATGTACGCCGGCGCCAACAACACCGAGCTGTGCCCGACCCGCTTCTTCAGCGGCGAGCCGCTGTACCGAGACGGCCAGGCGCCCGACGAAGCCGAGGTGCGGCAGCGCGTGGCCACCTACTGGCAGCCGTACCACGACGCGCTGCGCGCCGAGCTGGCGCGGCTGCACCGCGCGCACGGCCACGCGGTGCTGTTCGACGCGCACAGCATCCGCTCGGTGCTGCCGTGGCTGTTCGACGGCAAGCTGCCGGACCTGAACCTCGGCACCGCCGGCGGCGCGGCCTGCGCGCCCACGCTGCGCGCCGCGCTGACCGACCTGCTGCGCGCGCAGAGCCGCTTCACCGTCGCCGTCGACGGCCGCTTCAAGGGCGGCCACATCACCCGCCACTTCGGCCGCCCCGGCGCGGGCGTGCACGCGGTGCAGCTGGAGAAGTGCTGGAGCACCTACATGCGCGAGACCCCGCCCTTCGAATGGGAGGCCGGGCGCGCCGCCGGCCTGCAGCCGCTGCTGCAGCAGCTGGTGCGCACGATGATCGCGTGGCGCCCGGCCGTTGGCGAGATCGCGCGATGAACGCGCCGTCGCTGTTGTGGGCGCCGCAGGCCTGGGTCGCGGGGCGCTGGGCCGAGTCGGTGCTGCTGCGCAGCGGTGCCGACGGCTGCTGGGCCGAGGTCCGCGCCGGCGTGGCCGCGCCGCCCGAAGCGCTGCGCCTGGACGCACCGGTGCTGCCGGGCCTGGTCGATGCGCACAGCCACGCCTTCCAGCGCGCCTTCGCCGGCCTGGCCGAGCGGCGCGAGTCCGCGGCCGACGACTTCTGGTCGTGGCGCGACCGCATGTACCGCGTCGCGCTGCGCATCGCGCCCGGGCAGCTGCGCGCGGTCGCGGCGATGCTCTATGCCGAGCTGCTGCGCGGCGGCTACACGCAGGTGTGCGAGTTCCACTACCTGCAGCACGACGGCGACGGCCGGCCCTATGCCGACCCGCTGGCGCTGTCGTGGGCGCTGGCCGACGCGGCCGCCGAGGTCGGCATCGGTCTGACCCTGCTGCCGGTGCTGTACCAGCGTGCCGGGTTCGCGCAGCCGAAGCTGCGCGCCGACCAGCGCCGCTTCGCCACCGACGCGCAAGCCGTGCTCGCGCTGCAGCGCGGCGCCGCCGCGTCGGGTCGGCCGCTGCTCGGCGCGGGGGTCGCGATCCACTCGCTGCGCGCTGCCGAGCCGCAGGCGATCGCGCGGCTGGTCGAAGGCGTCGGCGACGCACCGATCCACATCCACGTCGCCGAGCAGACGGCCGAGGTCGACGACTGCCTGCAGGCCACGGGCCAACGGCCGATCGAATGGCTGGCAACGCACGCGGCGCTCGACGCGCGCTGGCAGCTGGTGCATGCCACGCATGCGCTGCAGAAGGAGATCGACGCGGTCGCGACGAGCGGCGCCGGCGTCGTGATCTGCCCGAGCACCGAAGGCAACCTCGGCGACGGCTTCACCGACGTTCCCGCCTGGCTGGGCGCCGGCGTGCCGCTGGCCATCGGCTCGGACAGCCACGTCACCCGCGCCTGGCCGGAGGAGCTGCGCTGGCTCGAATACGGCCAGCGGCTGTGGCGCCGGCAGCGCAACGTCTGCGCCGCGCCCGAGCGCGGCGAGCCGGCCACCGCGGCCCGCCTTTTCGAACGCGCGGCTGCCGCCGGCGGCCGCGC
>JAFLDG010000070.1 GCA_017302495.1 Burkholderiales bacterium | reverse complement strand
ACCGGCTGCCGCGGCGGCCGACGACGCACCGGTGCGGCCGCTCGACATCGCCGCCGCGCTCGGCCGGCTGTTCGCGGCGCACGGGCCGATGCCTCTCGCCTGCGACGTCGGCGACTGCCTGGCAGTGAAGCGGCTCGCGCAGGCATAGGCCACCCGGTCGAGCCGCTTCAGGAAAGTGCCGCCGTTGCCGGCGAAGTTGGCGGTGTCCGGCGTCATCAGCACCGTCATCGTCAGCTGGTGGGCCGGGGCAGGTTCAAGAGGCACTCACAAGGCCTGGCCGCACTGCGCCTCGGGCGTGCGCGTGTCCATGTTGCGGCCGCGGTTCAGGTGGTCGTCGATCTCGGCGGCGGCGCCGATCATGCGGCCGTAGAGGAAGACGTTGAACGCCGCGGTCTCGAGTTCGCGCGTCGTCAGCTTGCCCGCGCGGTGCTCGGGCCACAGCAGCGCGAGCAGCAGCGCGGCGATCACCGCGTCGACGTTGACGCAGAAGACGTAGGGCGTCGCACCGGTCTCGTAAAGCGCCTGCACGAACTCGCGGTAGAAGGCGTGGAAGACGTTGTATTCGCCGCGCGCGGCCATCTGCTCGGCGACGAAGCGTTCGCGCGGGTCGACGTTGACCGCTTTGCCCTTGAACACCGGGTGGTGCACGCCGGGCAGCGCGCGCACCTCGGTCCCGGCCTCCTTCGCTGCGCGCTTGTCGGCCTTGTACTGCCTGGCGAACGCGGTCGCCATCGCCTTCAGGTCGACGCCGTGATCCGGGTCGGTCGGGTCCTTCAGGTCCACGTCCTTGAAACGCTCGAGCAGGAAGGCCATGCCCTCGAAGCCGTTGCCGCCGTGGCTGTAGCCGGTGTGCGTCAGGAAGCCGGCCATCGCCTTGTTGATCTGCACGCGCTGCGGCGTCTGCGGGCCGTCGGCCGAGACCGCGCCCTTCGCGCCCTGCGCCGAGATCGACCCCGGCCCGTTGCTGACCAGCAAGCCGATCAATGTCTGCAGCGGCTGCGACTCTTTCGGTGTCGGCTTGCGCCCGGTCAGGGCCAGATAACACAGGTCGGCCATCGTCCACGAGCCGTAGCGCTCGGCCTGCGAGATGCCGGCGAGCGAACCCCACTGGTGGTGCTGCGCGGGGATCGACGCGCCGATCATCACGCCATACAGGCGCAGATACCACGGCAGCGTTTCGGCAGTGAGCCGGCTGATGCGCTTGCGCACCAGCGGCCCCCAGGCGATCGTGATCGCGATCGCGGCCAGGATCGCGTCGCGCGACAGCCGCGCGTCGAAGTCGAGCAGCAGGTCGAGGAATACCGACTTTGCGCCGCGCTCGCGCACCGCCTGCAACATCGCCTCGGGGTGCGAGTCGCCCGCCTCATCGTCGCGCGCCAGGAACAGCGCCCGCGTCGCCGCGTCCACCCGGATCTGCGAGCGGTCGAAGTCGACATGGTGCCCCTCCTTCAGCCCCGAGCCGACGAACAGGTCGATCAGCGCGCGCGTGCACGCCAGCGCACGCTCGACGCGCTTCGGGCCGACGATCGACGCGGCCGCGGCCATGACCGTGTTCGGCGAGTTGCCGGCTTCGCGCGCGGCTTCCGCAGCGGCGAGCACCGGGTCGCCGACCAGGTTGACCTCGGCGGCGACCGCGATGTCGAGCAGCGCGCGGTCGTTCGGCCCGGCACCCTCGTGCACCAGCGGCAGCGCGAAGTTGGCCTGCAGCGGCTGCGTGGCCAGTTCGAGCACGGTGTGGCCGTGCACCGACGTGACCTGCGTCTTCGCATCCATCACCGACGCGCCCGACTTGTCTTTCATGTTCTGGCGCGCGATCACCGCGCCGACCTGCTTGCCGAGCGCGGCGATCTGCGCCGCGTAGGGCTCGGGCGCGGCCACCGGCTGCAGCGCCAGTTCGGCCGGCAGCTCGAAGCCCTGGTCGTTCGCGACCCAGGGTTTCAGCGCCAGGTTGCCCCGCGGCGCGAAGTCGGGCTTCGCGCCGCTTTGCGCCATCACCGCGGTCAGCGCCGCCGGGATGTGCGCGATGTTGGTCACCACCGCGCCGCGCGCCGACACGACCGGATTCTCCGGCGTGAAGATCGCGTCGACGCCGAAAGCCTGCATGAACCAGCGTTCCTTGTCGGCCGCGCTGTCGCCGGAGCCGGCCATCGCGCCGGCGTGGCCGACCGCGCGCGTCAGCTTGCTCTTCCAGCGGCCGACGACGCAGGCCACCACCGGCTTCGCCCAGTCGATGTCGCGCTCGTAGTAGCCGCCGGGCTCGCAGTACAGCACCGCGGCGCGCGAACGGCCGTCGTTGCGCAGCGCGTGTGCGAAGTCGCGCGCGGCGTAGTGGATGTAGACGTCCTTGCCCGACGACACCAGCGTCGTCGTGCCCCAACCTTCGGTGGCCAGGTACTGCGCGATCGTCGTCGTGAAGCCGCCGGAGTTGGAGAACACCGCGACCGTGCCCTGCAGTAGCGTCTCCTCGGGGTGATCGCCGCCGAGCGCGCCGCCGATGCGCACTCGGGACCAACTGTCGGCGACGCCGAGGCAGTTGCCGCCGATCACGTCGACGCCGGCGCCCTGCGCCATCGCGCGGATCTCGCGCGCGTCGTGCACCGCGATCTTCTCGGTGACGATGACGATCTTCTTCAGACCCGGGTTGACGCGGATCAGCTCGGCCACGCCGTCGCGCACCCCCGACGGCGGCAGGTAGACGACGCCGGTGTCGAAGGCATGGCCGGCGTCGAGCCCCTCGCGCACGTTGTTGAACACCGGGATGTCGCCGATCGGCGTCTTCAGCTTCTGCCCGCCCCGCCCCGGCGAGGTGCCGAAGGCGATGTTGCCGCCGGAGAAGGCGTGGCTCGTCGGCGTCACCTGGCGCGATTCGCCGCCCAGGATGTTGAGCACGCACACCCGGTGGCCGCGGGTGGCGACGTCGGCCAGCGAGGCTATCCCGAGGTAGTACGGGAAGCCGGCGATTCCTCTTGCATGCATGGTGGGTTCTCCTTCAGGCCGCCGCGCGTGCGCCGATGCGGCGGGCGATCTGCTCGCGGCCGCCGTTCCTCATCCATTCGTCGATCTTCTTCGCGTAGTTGACGACCTCGCTGATCGCGCTGTCGAAGCCGAAGAAGCGGTACGGCAGGCCGAGCGCGTCGCAGGCGTCGGCCAGCGCGCCGAAGCCGCGCACCAGGTTCGGCCCGCCGCGGCCGACGACGACGACCAGCGGCGTCGGCCCGTGCGTCGCGAAGTGCTCGCGCAGCGCATCGCCGATCGCGCGGAAGGTCTCGTGGATGTCGGTGTTGTTCGACTTGCCGCCGATGACGAACAGCACGTTGCTCTGCGCCAGGAAGTGGCGGTAGCAGATGCGCGCGACCTCCTTCATCTTCTCGTACGGCGGGTTGCCGCCGAAGTCGGAACTGATGCTCGCCGCCTCGCCGAGCACCTCGGTGACCAGGCTGTTCGCGCCGCCGCCGAAGGTCGGCGCGAGGATCGTGCCGCGCTCGTTGATGACGAACACGTCGGACTGGCCCTGGTGCGTGCGCAGCTGGTTGACCTCCTGCTCGAAGGGGCCGATGTCGGCGGCGAACAGGTGGTCGGGCAGCTGCAGCCGCGCGACGCGCGGGTCGTCGCGGTCGAAGCCGCACTTGAAGTCGCAGGCCACCGGCGTCAGCCGGCCGTTGCCGTCGCTCCGCATGCGGATCGGGTTCAGCTCCAGCGTCGTCATGCCGTAGTGGTGCATCAGCTCCCACAGCTTCGGCAGGTGCTGCACCAGCGGCGAGATCACCTCGCGCGGCGCGCCGATGTCGGCCAGCGCGTTGGCGACGACGAAGGCCTTCAGGCCGGTCAGCGCATCGAAGGGCACGGTGGCGATGTCGCCCTTGCCGAGTTCCTCGATGTCGACGCCGCCCTTGTGCGTCAGCGTCATCGTCGGCGCGCGGTAACGTGTGTCGTCGGTGATCGAGAAGTAGATCTCGTGCTCGGCCGGCACGCCGCCTTCGAAGGTGACGCCGTTGGCCTTGGCGCTGACATTGCCGTGGCGATGCTCGGCGAAGTACAGCCGTTCCTTCTCGGCCAGCGCGGTGCGCAGGTCGGTGGCACGGCCGATCAGGCCCGACTTGCCCTTCTTGCCGACGCCGCCTTTGAACAGCGGCTTGACGAACACCTGGCCGTGGCGCCGGATCAGGTCCGTGATCTGGCCTTCGCTGGCGTCGGGGCCGAGCACCTCGGCGGTGGGGAAGTCGACGTGCCGCAGCAGCGGCGCGCCATGAAGCAGTCCGGTCAGTTGCATCGTGTCTCCTTACGCGGTCGCGACAGCGACCGCCTTCCGTCCCTTGATGAACCGCAGCACCGGCGGCAGCACGACCATCGTCGCGGCGGCGGTCCACAGGCCGATCGAGATCGGGCTCTCGACCAGGATCGCGGCGTCGCCGTTGGTGATCGACAGCGCGCGGCGCAGGTTCTGTTCCATCATGTCGCCGAGCACGAAGCCCAGGATCAGCGGCGCCATCGGCACGCCCTGCTTGCGCAGCAGCCAGCCGGCCACGCCGAGTGCGGTCATCAGCAGCAGGTCGAAGGTGGTCGCATGCACCGCGTAGACGCCGACCGCGCTGACCGCGAGGATGCCGGGCACCAGCGCCCAGTTGGGCAGCTTCAGCACCTTCGTGAACACGCCGACCATCGGGATGTTGATGAACAGCAGCAGCAGGTTGGCGATGAACAGCGAGGCGATCAGGCCCCACACCAGCGTCGGCTGCTGCGTGAACAGCGCCGGTCCCGGCGTGATGTTGTAGAGCGCCAGCGCACCGACCATCACCGCCGTGGTGCCAGATCCCGGCACGCCCAGCGTCAGCATCGGCACGAACGAGCCGGTGGCGGCCGAGTTGTTGGCCGCCTCAGGGGCCGCAACGCCGCGGATGTCACCCTGGCCGAAGGTACCTTCCTTGTCGGTGAGGCGCTTTTCCATCGAATAGGTCATCGCGCTTGCGATCGTCGCGCCGGCGCCGGGCAGCACGCCGACGACGAAGCCGACCACGCTCGAGCGCACGGTGCCCCACCAGGTCTGCGCCATCTCCTTCAGGTTGAACAGCGCCCGGCCGGTGTTGGTGATCAGGCCGGCGCTGGTGTGGTGCTGCTCGAGCATCAGCAGGATCTCGCTGATCGAGAACACGCCGATCACGACCACCACGAACTGGATGCCGTCGGACAGGTGCACGTCGCCGCCGGTGAAGCGGTACACGCCGGAGTTCGAATCGAGCCCCACGCACGACAGCGACAGGCCGATCACCGCGGCCAGCCCGGCCTTCATCGGCGCGTCGCCCATCAACCCGGCGATGCAGGCGAAGGCGAAGCACATCAGCGCGAAGTACTCGGCCGGTCCGAAGGACAGCGCCCAGCTGGCGAGCAGCGGCGCGAACAGCACGATGCCGATCGTGGCGATCAGCGAGCCGATGAACGAGCTCCAGGCCGAGATCGACAGCGCGACTCCGCCCAGACCCTTGCGCGCCATCGGGTAGCCGTCGAGCGCGGTCATGATCGCGCCCGCATCGCCCGGCACGTTGAGCAGGATCGACGAGATGCGTCCGCCGTACTCGCAGCCGATGTAGACCGCGGCCAGCAGGATCAGCGACGCCTCGGGCGGCAGCCCCATCGCGAAGGCGAGCGGCATCAGGATCGCGACGCCGTTGATCGGCCCGAGCCCGGGCAGCAGGCCGACCACGGTGCCGATCAGCGCGCCGGCGGCGGCGATCAGCAGGTTGACCGGCGCCAGCGCGACGCCGAAGCCGGCCAGCAGGTGTTGCAGCGTGTCCATCAGCGGCCTCCGAGCACGACCGCCAGCAGCCCGGTGGGCAGCACGACGTCGAGCAGCTTGTCGAACAGGAAGTAAAGCCCGAGGCCGAGGCCGGCGCCGGCGGCGAGCGACTGCTTCCAGCTGCCGCCGAAGGCCATGCCCACCGGCACCGCCATCAGCGCCGTGGCGAGCGCGAAGCCGAAGATCTCGAACAGCAGCGCGTAGACCAGCACCGCGAGCGCGGTGAACGCGGTGGCCTTCAGCGGCACGTCGCGGAACACGCCGCCGCGCAGGGTCGGCCGCAGCACCAGCCAGCTGCCGCCGACGGCCATCAGGCCGGCCAGCAGCAGCGGGAAGGCGCGCGGGCCGACGGGTTCGTAGGAAATGACGGCGGCATAGTCGCGTGCGGCCCAGGCCATGCCGGCGGACGCGACGACGCACACCGCGCCGAGGATGCGGTCACTCATGGGAACGCTCCGGTGGAGGTGGCCGCGCGACGGCGCCGGCCACCCGTGAAGGCGGGCGGCCGCGCCAGCGGCGGCCGCACGGACGGTGGATGCGTTACTTGGCGGCGGCCACCGCGAGGCCGAACTCGGCGACCAGCTTGCGGTAGGCCTCGACCTGCTTCTTCACGTAGGCGTCGATCTCGGCGCCGGTCATCGCGAACGGGTACAGACCGCGTTCGGTGCGCAGCTTGTCGTAGGCGGGCGTGGCCATGACCTTGGCGAAGGTGTCGGTCCAGACCTTGTAGTCGGCATCGCTGACCTTGGGCCCGACGTAGAAGCCGCGGATGATCGGCCACTCGACGTTGATGCCCTGCTCCTTGGCGGTGGGCACCTGGGCCAGGTCGCCGGGCAGGCGCTTGTCGGCCATCACGGCCAGGAGGCGCACCTTGGCTCCGGCCTTGATCTGCTGCGCGGTCTCGGCGGCGTCGCCGGTGAAGACGTGGATATGGCCACCCTGCAGCGCGGTCATCGCCTCGCCGCCGCCTTCGAAGGCGACGAAGCGCATGCTCTTCGGGTCGACGCCGGCGGCGCGTGCCGTCAGCGCGGCCTTCATCCAGTCCTGGCTGCCGACGGTGCCGCCGGCACCGAACACGACCTTCGTCGGGTCGGCCTTGATCGCGGCAAGTACGTCCTTCACCGACTTGAAGGGCGAGTTCTCGGCCACCACGAGCGCACCGTAGTCGGCGCCGATGCCGGCCACCCAACGCACGTCGTTTTCGTTGTAGCGGCCGAACTTGCCCTGCGCCAGGTTCAGCAGCGAGCCGCCGCTGAAGGCGACGATGGTGTTCGCCGCGTCGGGGCGCTGCGCGACCACCGCGTTGTAGGCCACGGCGCCGATGCCGCCGGGCATGTAGGTCACGCGCATCGGGTCGCTGATGGCCTTGGCGTCCATCAGCGCGCTCTGCGCGAGCTTGCAGGTCAGGTCGAAGCCGCCGCCCGGCTTGGCCGGGGCGATGCATTCGGTCTTGTCCAGCGGGCCGGCGGCGGCGAACGAGGCGGCCAGTGCGAAGGTGGCAGCGAAGAGGGTGGTCCGGATCGAGGTCATGCGCTTGTCTCCATCAAGGGGGTCATCGATGGGGCGCACGATAGAGAGGGGGCACTTTCAACGCGCTTTCAGCCGAAGCGCCCAAGAATGCGGGTTAACCCGAAGCTGCGAGGCAAGTCGAGGTCGCGTCGGCACCTGCGCCTGCCGCCTCCCGCCCTGCTACAGTCAGCTGCCTAGGCATAAATGTGACTTGCTGCCATGCGAACGACCCTCGATCTCCCGGACGACATCCTGCGGCGCGCCAAGATCGAAGCCGTCGAGCGCGGCTCCACCTTGCGCCAGTTGGTCATCGACGCCTTGCAGCGGGAGATGGCCGGTACCGAGCGGCCGCGCAAACGCCTGATGCGGCCGCCGATCAAGCTCGCCGCAGACGCGCCGCTGCGTCAACTGAGCCCCGAGGCGGTCAAGCGCATCGATGCCGAAGACCTCGAGCGGGCCGAAGCGGGCAAGGCGCGTGCGCTGCATCGCTGACGCGAACGTCCTGCTGCCCTTGCTCACCGAGGGGCATGCGCACCGGGCGCCGGCCGCCGGCTGGTGGGACGGCTGCGACGATGGCGGCGTGGGCCTGAGCCTGCCGGTCCGCGTGGCCCTGTTGCGCCTGCTCAGCAACGGCCGGGTCATGGGATCCTCGGTGTTGCGACCGGCGCAGGCGTGGAATGCGGTCCAGAGCCTGATCGACGACCCACGGATCGAAACGCTCGAACAGGTGCCCGCGGCCCACGGCAAGCTCTGGTACGACAACGTGGCTCGGCGCGAGCCGTCGCCCGACCTGTGGACCGACGCCTGGTTGGCCGCGCTGGCACAGGCGCACGACTGCGAGATGGTCACATTTGACCGCGGCTTCCGCTCGTTCTCGAGGTTGAAGCTCAGGCTGCTCGAGCCCAGGGGCTGACCGGCTCAGCAGGGCACGCGCCCCTGCCGCCGCAGGACAATCGTCACCACCAGCCCGGTCCCGGCCGGCTTGTCATCGATCGCGAGGCGCCCGCCGTGGCGAGCGGCGATCGAGCGCGCGATCGCCAGCCCGAGGCCGCTGCCCGGCTGCGAGGCGTTGCTGGCGCGGAAGAAGCGCTCGCCGGCCCGCGCCCGTTCGGCTTGCGGGATGCCGGGGCCGTCGTCGATCACCGCGATCCGCGCCTCGCCGGGGCCGGCGTCGACGCGCACCGTGACATGGCCGCCGAGCGGCGTGTAGCGCAGCGCGTTGTGCAACAGGTTGGCCAGCGCCTCGCGCAGCAGCCCGGCATGGGCCGGAACCACGAGCGTGTCGACTTCGGCGTCGAGGCCGAGGTCGATGCCGCGCTGCTCGGCCTCGGCCCACCAGGCGCGTGCCACTTCGCCGGCGAAGGCGACGAGGTCGATCGGCGCGGTCTCGAGCTCGGCACTGTCGGCGCGGGCCAGCGTCAGCATCTGGTTCGTCTGCCGGATCGTCTCGTCGAGCTGCGCCTTCAGTGCGCGCAGCGCAGCCTGCACCTGTGCCGGATCCGTCTCGCGCTGCGCGAAGCCGATCTGCGTGCCCAGCGTGGCCAGCGGCGTGCGCAGCTGGTGCGAAGCGTCGTCGACGAAGCGGCGCCGCGCCTCGGCCATCTTCCGGTTGCGCTCGACATGCTGGTTGATCGCGTCGACCAGCGGCCGCACGTCGGCCGGCACGCCGGCGGCGGCGATCGGCGTCAGGTCGTCGGCGGGGCGCGACTCGACCTCGGCGCGCAGCCGTGCCAGCGGCGCGAGCGCCCAGGTGACGCCGAGCGCGAGCAGGCCGAGCGCGACGGCGATCAGCACCAGGTCGCGCTGCAGCGCCTGGCGCAGCAATGCATCGGTGAACTGCTCGCGCGAGCGCCGCGCCTCGGCGACCTGGATGATCACGCGCTGCGGTCCGTCCTGGCCGGCCAGCGGCGGATCGAGCAGACGCGCGTAGGCGCCGATGCGCACCGGCTGGCCGAGCACCGTGGTGTGCGCGAAGCGCGGCTGGCCGGTGGGCAGATCGGCCGGTGGCGGCGGCAGGTCGACGTCGCCGATCGTCACCAGGCCGTCCTCGGTGGTGACGCGGAAGAACACGTCGCCGCTGGCCGTGAGCTGGAAGAACTCGAGCATCGTGTACGGCAGCTCGATGCCCAGCCCACCGCTGGCGGTGGAGATGTTGGCGTCGATCGCCTTGATCGCGCCGAGCAGCGAACGGTCGTACGCGGCATCGGCCGCCTCCTGCGCCGTGCGCCAGGTCAGCACCCCTTCGGCCGCGAGCACGACGGCCAGGCCGGCCGACAGCACCAGCAGCAAGGTGCGGCGCAGGCCGAAGCGATGCCGGTCGCGGCCGCCCGGGTCGGCACGCGTCCGCGCGCTCAAGCCGAGCTCTCGAGCACGTAACCCAGGCCGCGCAGCGTGCGGATGTTCACCGGCGCGGCCTGCAGCCGTTTGCGCAGCCGGTGCACCAGCACCTCGATCGCGTCGGGCTGCACGTCCTGCTCGTCGGAGAACACGCGTTCGACGATCTCCTGCTTCGACAGCGGCTCGCCGCTGCGCTGGATCAGCACGCGCAGCACCGCATGCTCGCGCGGCGTCAGGCTCAAGCTCTCGTGGCCGAGCGTGAACTGCTTCGCTCCGCTGTCGTAGACCAGCGGCCCGCAGGCGAAGCGCGGCCGGTCGCTGCCGCGAGCGCGGCGGATCAGCGCGACCAGCCGGGCTTCGAGCTCGGCGATCTCGAAAGGCTTGGCGAGGAAGTCGTCGGCACCTTCGTGCAGGCTGCTGACGCGTTCCATCAGCGAGTCGCGCGCGGTCAGGATCAGCACCGGCAGCCTCTGGTCGGCCTCGCGCAGTTCGGTCAGCACGTCGTGCCCGCCGACGCCGGGCAGGCCGAGGTCCAGGATCAGCGCGTCGTAGGCCGTGGCCTTGAGGCTGCGGCGCACGAGCCGGCCGTCGTCGACCCAGTCGACCTGGAAACCGCTCTGCGCGAGCGCGCGCACCAGCCAGTTGGCCAGCTCGTGTTCGTCTTCGGCGAGCAGGATGCGCATATGCGGTCGAGTATTCGCCCCGGCTGCGCGTGCCGTCAAGCGGCGCGCGCCCGGTGGCACGGTGTGCCGGCATGCCTCCTGGATCGAACCTCCATTGCGACAACAGGACTTCGCAAACAGGCGCATGCCGCGCCTCCTGCGGGCTGACGGCCGTCAAGCCGATCCGGGCGTTCGGCTTCGGGCGCGCGAGCGCCGGCTCCCGGCCATCACCGTGAGTTCAGGGCGCGGTCCCGAGCGACGCCGAGGCAGACGCATCCGCCGATCGCTGGGTACCGGCACACCCTGGACCCCATCAGCCGGCAAACGCTTCGAAGGGCAATTCGTCGCCCGCGTCAACGCACCCGCGGCCGGCCGGGCGCTGCGCGCGGAGCGCGACCGTGCCCGGCCGCCCGAGCGAGCCGACACGCACCCCGAGCAGCCGCAGCCGGCGGGTGAGGTCCACGCGTTTCAGGCATTGGCCCGCCGCCCGCCGGATCTCGGCCGCATCGGCCACCGGCGCGGGCAGCGTGTGGTCGCGCGTGACGGTGCGGAAGTCGTCGAAGCGCAGCTTGATGCCGATCGTGCGGCCGGCGTAGCCCTTGCGCGTGAGGTCGGCGGCGACCTGTTCGCACAGCCGGTCGAAGATCGCGGCGAGCAGCGCGCGGTCGGCCTTGGCATGCAGGTCGCGCTCGAAGGTGGTCTCGCGGCTGATCGACACCGGCTCGCTGTGCGTGACCACCGGCCGGTCGTCGCGGCCGTGCGCGGCGTCGTGCAGCCAGGCGCCGTAGCTGCGGCCGAAGTGCTCGACCAGCCGCTCGCGTGGCCAGGCGGCCAGTTCGCCCACGGTCTTCACGCCGAGCGCGGCCAGCTTCGCGCCGGCCTTCGGGCCGATGCCGTTGATGCGGCGCACCGGCAGCGGCCAGATCCGCGTCGGCAGGTCGGCCAGGGTCAGGATCGTCAGGCCGTCGGGCTTGTCGATTTCGCTCGCGATCTTCGACAGCAGCTTGTTCGGCGTCACGCCGATCGAGCAGGACAGGCCGGTGGCGCGCCGCACCGTGTTGCGGATCTCCTGCGCCACCGCGCGCACGCCGCCCTGCGGGTCGTGGCCGAGCGGCTCGTGCACGCCGGGCACGTCGCTCAGGTCGATGTAGATCTCGTCGATGCCGCGGTCCTCGATGCAGGGTGCGACCTCGGCGACCGCGGCCTTGAACGCCTTCGAATAGCGCCGGTACTCGTCGAAGTCCACCGGCAGCAGCACCGCGTCGGGCGCGCGTTGCGCGGCCTTCATCAGCCCCATCGCCGAGTGCACGCCGAGGTCGCGTGCCTCGTAGGTGGCGGTGGTGATCACGCCGCGGCCGGCGTAGCCGCGCAGGCGGGCGAAGCGGCGCGTGCCGTCGGGCAGCAGCACCGGCTGGTGGCGCCGGCCGCCGCCGATCACGACCGGCTGACCCTTCAGCTCCGGGTAGCGCAGCAGTTCCACCGACGCGTAGAACGCGTCCATGTCGAGATGCGCGATCCAGCGCCGCGGGGCCGGGGCCATGGGCGGGATTGTCGCGCCGGCCTTGCCGCCGCTGGGTCAGGGCAGGGCGCGCTCCACGCCGGCGCGGCGCATCGCCGCGAGCGGCTTGTGCGTCGCCGTGCCCCTGGGAGGCGCCGGGGTACCGGCGCTGCTCAGGCCGGTCCGGCAGCCGGGACGGCCGCGGCGAACACGTCGTCCAGCCGCGCGCGCCAGGCCTGCTTCTGCGCGTCGGGCACGAAGCTGGCTTCGAAGCTGTTGGCCGCCAGTTGCCAGGCGTCGCGCGCCGTCAGCGCCGGCAGCGCGGCGAAGGTCTGCAGGTAGTTGTCGACGACGTAGCCGCCGAAGTAGGCCGGGTCGTCGCTGTTGACGGTGGCGCACAGCCCGGCGTCGAGCAGCGCCTTCAGGTTGTGGTCGGCCAGCGTGTCGAACACGCGCAGCTTCACGTTCGACAGCGGGCACACGGTCAGCGGCATCCGGCTCGCCGCCAGCCGCCGCACCAGCGCCGGATCCTCGACGCAGCGCACGCCGTGGTCGATGCGCTGCACCTGCAGCACGTCGAGCGCGCTTTCGATGTACGCCGGCGGCCCTTCCTCGCCGGCGTGGGCGACGACATGCAGGCCGAGCCCGCGGCATTTCGCGAACACGCGCGCGAACTTCTCCGGCGGGTTGCCGCGCTCGCCGCTGTCCAGGCCCACGCCGATGAAATGGTGCCGGTACGGCAGCGCCTGTTCGAGCGTCGCGAACGCGGCTTCTTCGCTCAGGTGGCGCAGGAAGCACAGGATCAGCTTCGCGCTCAAGCCGAACTCGGCGTGCGCGCGCCGGCAGGCGTGATCGAGGCCGACGATCACCGCCTCGATCGGCACGCCGCGCTCGGTGTGCGTCTGCGGGTCGAAGAAGACT
Organism: Burkholderiales bacterium; assembly: GCA_017302495.1. Taxonomy (GTDB): domain Bacteria; phylum Pseudomonadota; class Gammaproteobacteria; order Burkholderiales; family Burkholderiaceae_C; genus Rubrivivax. The sequence goes on along the minus strand of JAFLDG010000070.1, from coordinate 1,800 downwards.
TCCGCGTGCACGACGTTGTCGGCCGCGGCGCGCTCGAAGTAGGCCCAGGCCAGGTCGAAGAAGTCCTCCTCCTTGCGCAGCACGCCCGCGCCGGCGTAGTAGATGTCGAGGAAGCTCTGCAGGTCGCTGAACGCGTAGGCCGCGCGCAGCGCCTCGACGCTCGGGTACGGCAGCGGCACGTGGTTGCGCTCGGCGAGCCGGAAGATCAGCTCCGGCTCGAGCGTGCCCTCGATGTGCAGGTGCAGCTCGGCCTTGGGGCAGGTGCGCAGCAGGGCAGGCAGCTGCGCGCGCGGGATCGCATCGAAGGCTGGGGCGGGCATGGCGGCTCGGCGGTCGCGGGGGGGGTGCGCCGATTCTGCCGCCGCGCCGCGGTGCGCGGCTACTTCGGGTCGATCCTCGTGATCTTGTTGCCCTGCACGCCGAGGCCGGCCATCAGCCCCTTCTGGCCGAAGATGAAGGCGTAGATGTCGTCCTTCAGCGTCGTCGTGGTCGCGGTCCTGGCCATGCCCTCGTCCATCACCACCACGCTCGGGCCGACGCCGATCTCGAAGCCCTCGTTCTTGCCGAGCTGCGCGAGGGCGGCGTCGTTCATGAAGAACATCGCGTAGCCGAAGGTCTGCGCGCCGGCCTGCAGGCCGTACGAGGCACCCGCGGTGCTGTAGTAGCCGACCGCCTTGCCGCCCTGGATCAGCGCGCCTTCGCCGTACTGGCCGCCGATGCCGAGCCCGGCCTTCGTCACCTTCGGGAAGACGAGCACGGCCTTCGCGTCCTTGGCCAGCGCCTTGGCCGCCGGCACACTGGCGGTCAGCTTCTGCAGCGCCGCCTGCGAGTTGCGGGCCAGCTCCGTGGCCGACGAAGCCGCCAGCGCCTGCCCGGCAGCGAACACCAGACCCAGCAGCATGCCGATCAGGGCCGTGCGCCGGCCCGGCTGCGGTTTCGATGTCTTCGACGCAACGGGCATGGGCGGCCTCCGCTCGGCTCCGGCACGGCGCCGGACGATCTTTCGATTGTCGTTGCCGGCGGCGTTGCCGCGCTTGCGCCGGCGCAAGCGGGTGCGCGTCAGCAGCAGCCGTGCCCGAAGTCGATCGTGCGCAGCCAGCGCCGGTAGGACGCGCTCAGCCGGTCGGCCGCGCCGTGCACCTCGCCGCCCGACAGCGGCAGCTCGCGCGGCCGCTGCGATTCGACGACGGCTAAGTCCTGCGCGAAGATGCCGCGCTGGAACTCGCGCAGCACCTCGGCGTCGGCCTGCTCGTCGGCGGTGGCGATCGTGAACCAGGCGCGGCAGCTCTCGCGCCCGGTGGGTGCGGTCCACAGCACGTAGGCCTCGTCGGTTTCGCCCTGCGCGGCGTGCTTGTGCAGCAGCGCCGCGAGCGGCGACAGCAGCTGGTAGCGGTAGTCGACCCAGGCGCCGCCGGTCGCGGCCGAACTCGCCTGCGGCTGCCAGGCGCGGACGTGCGGCACGCCCGGGCGGCCGAGCGCATCGGGCTCGACCCGGTAGTCGGCCACCTCGACGTGCCCGCGGTCGCCGAGCCAGCCGTCGTGCACGAAGCCGAAGTGCGCGGTGTCGAGGAAGTTCTCGACCACACGCGGGGCGCTGGTCGCGACGTCGAAGGGCCCGCAGAGCACGCGCCGGCGCGGCAGCGCATCGAGCGGCGGCGGTGCGAACGGCTCGGCGTCCGGTGCGTCCGCGCCGGCGGCCCAGAGCAGGCCGTGCGCCTCGCGCAGCCGCCAGGCGCGGGCGCCGTGGCCCGGCGGCGGGCGGAAGGCGGGCGCGGCGGGAACCGCGACGCAGCGCGCGTC
>JAFLDG010000007.1 GCA_017302495.1 Burkholderiales bacterium | reverse complement strand
GCGGCGCCGGCGGGCCCCGACCCCGCCCCGTTGAGCGCGCCGGCGCGGCCGACGCCGAGCGCGCGGCGGCCGGCACGGCTCGATGCGCTGATCGACGCCATCGTGCCGCTGTCGCTCGAGGCGCCGGTCAGCGGCGAGGCGGTGCTCGCGCACTGGCCGGCCACGCGCCGCGCCGGCACCAAGCCGTTCCTGATCGAAGGCCTCGATGCGGACAACGGCGACTGGGCGCAGCCCGAGCCCGGCCGCCGCTACAGCGAGCTGCAGGCCGGCGTGCAGCTGGCCAACCGCAGCGGCGCGCTGAACGAGATCGAGTACTCCGAGTTCGTGCAGAAGGTGCAGGCCTTCGCCGAAGGCGTCGGCGCGCTGCCCGACTTCCCGGACATGCTCGACGTCGTCGCGCGGGCACGCGAGCTCGACGCCTTCGCCGCGCCGGTCGACGCGCAGCTGTCGCTGCGGCTGGTGGCGAAGTCGGTCGCCTGGTCGGTGGGCTATCTGCAGCAGTGCGCCGCGCGCCGGGGGCTGGTGCCCGGCGTGGTCCCGGGCCGGCTCGTGCTGCCGGCGGCGGAGGAGGGCGACCCGCCGGTGCTGGTGCTGGAGTTCGATGCGCAGGCGGCGCTCGCCGACGACCCGCAGACCGCCGCGTTGCGCGAGGCGGTGCTGAGCCTGGACGTGCCGCAGACCGCAGCCGCGCTCGAGCCCTTCCCGCTGTGGCACCAGACCGCGCACGCGCTCGCCGAGGACATGGACGCGGTGCTGCTCGACGATGCCGGCCGGCCGATCACGCTGCATGCCTTCGACGGCATCGGCAAGGATCTCGACGAGCTGTACCGCAAGCTCGAGCAGCACGACCTGGCGGCCGGCTCGGCGGCGGCGCGGCGCTTGTTCTCGGGCTGAAGCCGGCGCGGCCGCGCCCGACCGGGGCGCTGCTACATTTGCGCCGGATCGCGCGCGCCCCGGCGGGTTCGGCGCCGATCGGATCGACAACGCACGGAGACACGCATGACCCTCAAGCCCACTATGGCGGCGCTGGCGCTGGCCTTCGCCTCCTTCGGTGCCTTCGCCCAGACCGTCGTCGGCGTCAGCTGGTCGAACTTCCAGGAAGAGCGCTGGAAGACCGACGAAGCGGCGATGAAGGCGCAGCTGGAAAAGCTCGGCGCCAAGTACATCAGCGCCGACGCCGGCGGCTCGCCGGAGAAGCAGCTGGCCGACATCGACGGCCTGATCAGCAAGGGCGCGAAGGTGCTGATCGTGCTGGCGATGGACAAGGACGCGATCCTGCCCGCGGTGAACAAGGCCGCCAAGCAGAAGATCCCGGTCGTCGCCTACGACCGGCTGATCGAAGCACCCGGCGTCTTCTACATCACCTTCGACAACAAGGAGGTCGGCCGGATGCAGGCCGCCGCGGTGCAGAAGGTGATGCCCAAGGGCAACTACGTGATGATCAAGGGCTCGCCGACCGACCCGAACGCCAACTTCCTGCGCGAAGGCCAGGGCGAGGTGCTGGCCGCGGCGATCAAGAGCGGTGCGATCAAGATCGTCGGCGAGGAATACACCGAGGGCTGGAAGCCCGAGGTGGCGCAGAAGAACATGGAGCAGATCCTGACCAAGAACGCCGGCAAGGTGGACGCGGTGGTGGCCAGCAACGACGGCACCGCCGGTGGCGTGGTGGCCGCGCTCACCGCCAAGGGCCTGAAGGGCGTGCCGGTGTCGGGCCAGGACGGCGACCATGCGGCGCTGAACCGCGTCGCGCTCGGTACGCAAACGGTGTCGGTCTGGAAGGACGCGCGCGACCTCGGCCGCGAGGCGGCGAGCGCCGCGGTCGCGCTCGGCGCGGGCAAGAAGGTGCCCGGCGCGGTGACCTGGAGCGGCGGCGAGAAGAAGGTCGCGCTCGAGTCGCAGTTCCTGAAGCCGGTGGCGATCACCAAGGACAACCTCGACGTGGTCGTCAAGGCCGGCTGGATCAAGAAGGACGATCTGTGCAAGGGCGTCGCGGCCGACAAGGCGCCTGCCGCCTGCAAGTGACCCCCCGTAGCGCCCTCGGCGCTCCCCCCGAGGGGGCGCCGCCAGCGGCCCGGCAACGCCGGTGCCGCAGCGGCTGCTCGAGAGGGTCGGGCGCACCGACCCGGCTGCGCGCTGCGGCAAGTTGAGCCGATGAGCGAAGCGATGCAGGCACTGCGCCAGTCGGCGATCGACTGGCGGCTGGTGCTGATGGGTGTGGTGCTGGTCGGCATCGCGCTGGTGTTCAACGCGCTCTCCGGCGGCATCTTCCTGTCGCCGGAGAACCTGTACAACATCGCGCAGCAGACCGCGGTGGTCGGCATCGTCTCCACCGTGGTCGTGCTGATCATCGTCGCGCGCCACATCGATCTGTCGGTCGGCTCGGTGATGGGCTTCGTCGGCGTGCTCGTCGCCTACCTGATGTACACCGGCGGCTGGAGCTGGCCGGCGGCGGCGCTGGCCGGGCTGGCGGTGGCGATCGCGGTCTCGATGTACCAGGGTGCGCTGACCGCGGTGCTCGGCGTGCCGTCGTTCGTGGTCACGCTGGGCGGGCTGATGAGCTTCCGCGGCGCGGCGTTCCTGGTCGCCGACGGCAAGACGCAGCCGGTCAACGACGAGTTCTTCCAGCGCCTGGGCGGCGGCTACGACGGCGCGATCGGCGTCGGCCCCAGCTGGGCGCTGGCCGCAGTCGTCTGCGCGGCGATGGCGCTGGCCACCTTCGTCCGTCGGCGCCGGCAGCAGCGCTTCGGCGTGCTGACCAGCCCGCTGTGGCTGGACCTGGGCGTGCTGGCGGTGCCGATCGTCATCGTGCTGGGCTTCACCGCGGCGATGAACGGCTACCAGATCCCCAACAAGGACGCGCCGCAGGGCATCCCGATCCCCGTGCTGATCTGGGCGGCAGTGGCGGTCACGCTGTCCTTCATCGTGCACCGCACGCGCTTCGGCCGCTACGTGTTCGCGATGGGCGGCAACCCCGACGCCGCGGCGCTGGTCGGCATCCCGGTGCGGCAGGTGACGCTGATGCTCTTCGTGCTGCTGGGCGTGCTGATCACCATCGCCGCGGTGGTGTCGATCGCACGGCTGAACGCCGGCACCAACTCGCTGGGCACCGGCATGGAGCTGTACGTGATCGCCGCCGCGGTCATCGGCGGCACCGCGCTCGCGGGCGGCAGCGGCTCGATCCTGGGCTCGGTGCTCGGCGCGCTGATCATGCAGAGCCTCGACAGCGGCATGCTGCTGCTGGACGTGGCGATCGGCAAGCGCATGGTCATCATCGGCCAGGTGCTGATCGCGGCCGTGGTCTTCGACGTGCTGTACCGCCGATGGACCGGGGAGCGCTGAGCATGGTGGCCGAGCGCCGGGCCGCTCCCAAGCCGGCCACCATCCCCTCGGGGGATCGACCGAGGTACCCCTCGGGCGGGGCGCGCACATGACCGAACCGCTGGTCGCGCTGCGCGGCATCCACAAGGCCTTCGGCGGCGTGCATGCGGTCGAGGACGTGAGCGTCTATCTGCACCCGGGCGAGGTGGTGGCGCTGCTGGGCCACAACGGCGCGGGCAAGTCGACGCTGATGAAGATGCTGGCCGGCGCCTACCCGATCGACAGCGGCGAGATCCTGATCCGCGGCGAGAAGGCGCACATCCGCTCGCCGGCCGATGCGCAGGAGCTGGGCATCGAGACCATCTACCAGACGCTCGCGCTGGCCGACAACCTGGACGCGGTGGCCAACCTGTTCCTCGGCCGCGAGCTGCTGACGCCCTGGCGCACGCTCGACGACCTGCGCATGGACGCCGAGGCGCGCAAGGTCTTCGCCCGGCTGAACAAGAACTTCAAGAACGTGCGCGTGCCGGTGCGGCGGCTGTCCGGCGGGCAGCGGCAGACGGTGGCCATCTCGCGCGCGCTGTACTTCAACGCCCGCATCCTGATCATGGACGAGCCCTGCGCCGCACTCGGCCCCGAAGAGACGCGCATGGTCGGCGAGCTGATCAAGCAGCTCAAGGCCGAGGGCGTGGGCATCTTCCTGATCAGCCACGACATGCCCGACGTGTTCGGCCTGAGCGACCGGCTGGCGGTGATGAAGAACGGCAAGCTGGTGGGCACCTACCGCACCGCCGACGTCGACGAGGACGAGGTGCTGGGCATGATCATCCTGGGCAAGCGGCCCGAGGGCAAGGAACAGGTGGAGCGGGCCGACGGCTGACAGGCGCGCTGCTGCGGGTTGGCAGGGGCGGGGCGGGAGTAGGGAACCGACGCCCCATGCGACATGGATCGGCCGGTCGCGGCCAGGAGCGGCCTGTCAAGTCCGCCGACCGAGCACCCGTTTCGAACTGGGCGCGGCGGCAGCGGCCCCGACTGAAAGCTGACAGCGTCTGCCTCCTCGCCGCACGGCCGCTCTACCTGCCAAACAGTAAGCCACACCAGCCGAACCCGTCGACGTCCCAATCGAAGCTCCGCGACGGCGCGGCCCGGCGTCGGGCGGTGCCAGCGCGACCAGCGGCTCCGTCAGCGCCGCAAGCGCGCTCGCCAGGGCATCGCCAAATCGGACCGGCCGCCACTTACCCACTATCCGCCCGCCACCTCTAGGCGCACGATCGGACCTCGTCGATGGCAGTGTGGCCGCTGCGAGCAGGTCAGCGCCTGGCTGCACCTGCCACGTGGCTCGACGCATTGTCACGACGAAGGCGCCGAGCCGCCGTATCCGCCGGCTCATCGGCTGGTCGCTGCACCCGCCACCTGGTCGTCAAGCGGAGTTGCGGTCACCGTGGACGCGGGTCGCGATCATCGGTGCCGGCATCCGCCCTGGCCCCCGTGCCGGTGTGCACCGCTTCGACCGAGCCGACGGGCGGAAAGAGGACCGAAGCGCGGAGCCGATCCGCTTGCTCTGGCGAGAAGTTCGGGAACGGCAGCGCACCCTCGTCCCGCCACGCCTGCACCTGCGCAACCGCGGCTGCGGCTTTTGCCGCGTCGAGGCCGCCGTCGCGCCCGACGTACAGCGTCTGCGACGGGAACGCCATGCCGGTGCCGGCCTGCTCGACGATGTCCATCACGCGCAGCAGGATGTCCTCGCGGATGCCGAGGAACTCGGGCCAGTCGCTGGTCGTCACGTAGCCGAACGCCTCGAGGTCCAGCGAACTCGCCCCGAAACCCACGAACCGTGCGCGCGCCGTGTCCGGCTGGACTCGCGGATGCCCGAGCAGCAGCTCCCGGAGCTTGACGAGAACGTAGCGCAGCTGCTCCGGGGTAGTCTCGTAGCGCAGGCCGATGACGGCCTGGATCAGCATGCAGTCGCGCCGTGTGAGGTTCACGATCGGCATCTTGTCGAGCGCCGCGTTGGGGATGGTCGTGAGGGCGCGGTCGATGCCGCGCATCCGGGTCGAGCGGATGCCGATGGCCTCCACCACGCCGAGCGCATCGCCGTACTTGCACAGGTCGCCGACGCGCATCGGCTTGTCGGCGAACAGGTTCATGCCGCCGATCAGGTTCTCGATCGTCGGCTGCGCGGCGAGCGCGATCGCCAGCCCGCCGACGCCCAGGCCCGCGATGATTCCGTACACCGGCAGGCCGAGCCGGTCCGCACCGAAGGCGAGCAGCGCCATGGTGCCGAGGATGCCGATCAGCCGCGCGCTGATGCGGATCAGGTGGGCATCGACGCTCTCGGACGGAATGTTCGGCGAGGCGATGATCGCCTCGGCCACCATCGGCGCGAGGCGCCACCACACCCACGCGCCGGCCAGATAGGCGACGGTGGCCATCGCGAGGCCGAACGCGGCGCCCACGCTGCCGATCAGGTTGAGCTGCACGAGCGCGAGATAGGCGAGCGCCGGCGCGGCGGTCAGCACCGCCACCGGCATCGCGAACTGCGCGAGCGCGCGCACGAACGGATGCACACCGTCGCCGCGTTGCGACACGCGGAACACCAGCCACAGGAACAGCGTCGCGACACCGAGCAGCAGCACGAGACCGACCCACTTCCAGGCCGCCTGCCCGGCGATCGGTGCGCGCAGGGCCGGCGGCAGCGCCTGCGTCCAGGCGTACGGCACCATCCAGCCGCCGCCGGCGACGACGATCTCGTGCAGGTGCGGCTGCGGCACCGGCCTGCGGTAGGGCAGCGCGTTTACCCGTTCGTAGAACTCACCGGCGCGCGCGACGGTGTCGGGGCTGAAGAGGAACTCCCCGCTGCGCGGGCCTTCCTGCACGCGCACGAGCGCGATCTCGGTGTTCGGGATCACCCAGCGCAGCGGCGCCTTGCCGTCGGGTGGTTTGAGCTGAGCGGCGTCGGGGATCTGGTCGGGCGCCGGCAGCGCGATCCGGCTCAGCACCTCGTACAAGGCCAGCGCTGCCGTTGGGCCGGTCTTCGCGCGTGCCGCCGGCGGCACCTCGCTCAGGTCCAGCGACTGCAGCGCGACGTTGCCCAGGGTGGACAGCCGCTCGAAGTTCGCGCGCGTCGGCTGCGTCAAGTAGTTGCTGCGCAGCGAGGCGCCGACGGCGTCGGCGGATGCGAGGAAGGACTGCAGCGTGGCGCGCGGGCTCGACCGGTCGGGTGGCTGCAGCGGATGCGCCGGATCCTGGGCGAGCGCCCCCAGCTTGACCAGCATGAGGGCCGCCAGGCACAACGCGGGTCGCAGGCTCGCCATTTGCTGTTCCTTGTCTGTTCAGAGCCCGGCGCCCCACCGGACCTGCCAGGCGATGCCGACCAGGTCGTAGTCGTTGCCGGTGCGCGAGGACACGCCGCTGCTCGCGTACAGCTTGATCGAGTTGCGCACGTTCAGCGGCACGGTCAGCGTGCCGCCGACGCGCCAGTTCTGCTGCAGGTCGCTGTTGCGCACGCCGTTGACGGTGGTGCGGCCGCCGCCGAGCCAGGTCGCGTCGAGCGAGGCCCAGAGGCCCGCGGGAAAGTTGTAGATCGCGTGCGCATGCACCGTGTACAGCGGCGCCTGCGAGCGCGTGTTGCCGTTGAACCAGTCGTCGTTGTCGGTGTAGAAGGTCGCGCCGCCCGCGAGTTCCAGCGTCCACAGGCCCATCGCCTTCGAGGCACCGACCTCGGCGGTGAACGAGTAGCGGTTCATGCCGATGTTGACGAGCTTGCTCGAGTCGTACTGGCCGGTGGGCACCGACATTGCGAGGCTTGCACCGATGATCAGGTCCTGTTGGTAGGCGGCGAACTCCTTCAGCGACAGCGCGGGCGCGCCGTACAGGTTCACCGCCGCCCGGAAGCGCGCGTCGGCGAAGCCGTCGACCACCCGTTCGTTCGTCTGGCCGAACAGCTCGGCCTGGCCCGACAGCCAGGTGTAGGGCACGATCGCGCTGACGGTGCCCGAGCTGCCCCTTAAGTCGAGCACGCGCGCGTAGGCGAGCACAGCGTTCGAGGTCGTCAGCTGCGGGTTCTTTGCCGGCAGCGCCGAGTCGAAGGCGATGCCGCCGCGGGTGTAGGCGTAGCCGCCGATCAGGAAGTTCACGCCGATCGGCGCGTTGGAGTAGGCGCGCGGCTCGATGTCTTGCGCCTGTGCGGCCGGTCCGGCAGCAGCAAGTCCCGCCGCGGCCAGCGCACCGGCCGCCGCCTGCCACGCGCTCATCCGGCCGTGCGCGGTTGGCGTCATGGCGCCGGCTTGCCACCCATCTCGCGCACGATCTGCTGAAACTCCGGCGACTGGCGCAGCACCCGCCCGGCGACCTCGCGCAGCCGGTCGACCTCATCGGGCTGGAGCACGAAGCTCGTCGGCAGGTTCATGAAGTAGTCGCGCTCCTTCGGGTCGGCGATCGCGTCGAAGCTCACGTCGAGCACCTCCAGGCTGATCTTCGGCACGCTCGCCTCGGCCTGCGCCTCGCTCATGCCCGCGAGCCGCGCCTGGGCGACGCGCAGCTCGCGCCGCCATTTCGAGATCTCGGCGCGATCCTTCATCAGCTCGACGGTCTCGAACGAGTAGCGGTCGATCGGCACGCCCGAGGCCTGCAGCAGCTGGGCCACGGTGCCCGGCGGCGACTCCCGCTTGTCCCAGTCGGTGCGCGGCGCGGAGCGCGCGTTGACGACGACCAGCACGATGCGCCGCACCGCGCCGAAGCCGACCTGGCCCTGGAATGCGGCGCTGGCCGACAGTTCCTCGAGCGCCTCGAGCACGCCGCGCACGCCGATGTTGTCGGCAACGCCGCCGTCGACGAGGTGGATGTACGGCCGGTCCTGGCTGTTCTGGAATGCCTGCATCTCGTGGTAGCGCTGGATCGCGCGTGCCGCCGGGCGCTCGTGGCCGGACCTGGTGACGTCAGCCACCCAGGCCGGGAACTGGAAGCCGCAGGTGCCGCCGTAGTTGTTCCAGGTCGTCGCCGACAGCACCACCGGCACGGCCGACGAGGTGGCTGCAGCGCGGGCCAAACGCACCGTGCTCAGGTCGGAGCACAGCAGATCGAAGTCGTTCTGGAAGAACGCCAGCCTCGAGCCGGTGGAGATGTCGGTGCCGGTGGCGATGGCGATCGGCACGCGGGTCTTGCCGAGCAGATCGCTGAAGGTCGCGCCCTCGAACAGAATCTCGTCGTAGTAGTCCGCGGCCAGCTCGGAGCGCCCGGCGCTGCCGCCGATGAACCGGTGCCAGTTGAACGGGTTCAGGCTGCGGCCGAGCAGCGCGCCCTGCACGTCGCGCTTCAGGAAGCGCTGCTCGTACTCGGCGAACAGCCGCTCGCCGTAGAGCGCGTAAGCCAGCGCCGTGAAGCTGCCGCCGGACACGCCGGTGATCGTGTCGACCTCGTCGATCATCGTGCGCGGCTTGCCGTCGGCCGTGATGCGGGTGCGCCGCAACTCCTCGAGCACACCGTACGAGAACGCCGCGGCACGCGTGCCGCCGCCGGAGAACGACAGCACGAACAGCGTGTGCAGGTCGTTGTTCTCGCGCTTCGGCAGCAGCAGGTGCGGCCGGTAGCCGGCCTGCGAATCGACCTGGGCGATGCGTTCGTTCACCGGGCGGCTCGCGCAGCCGGCCAGCAGCGCGGACGCGAGCAAGCACTGGACAATGCGATCAATAGGCATGATTCTTCTTCCCACCCGGTTCGGGCACGGCGCGAAAACAAACGCGCTGCAGACGCGAGCCGGCTTCCATGCTACGACGTGGGTCCCGGCGCGAACGCGCCGGATCGCCACATCCACGAAGTTGCCTGCCATGCGCTTCTGTTCAATAGAAGTACGTCCCCAGCCGCAACTGGCCGACGACAAGCCTGCCATTGCCGTCAAGCGGCTTGCCGGCAACGCGGCCGGTTCCGAGTTCGAACGCCAGCTTCAGCTGCGGCCGCAGGTACCAGTTCAGCGTGGTCATCAGCATCGCCAGCCTCCCCCCCTGTACGCTGCCGTCTTCGAGATCGGTATAGGACACGCGTGCACCGGCTTCCAGCGCGCCCCAGCCGGCGCCGGGGCCGAAACCGAAGTTGCTGCGCGGGACGAGCCGCCCCGGCTTGCCCTGGGCCGTGTCGTAGGGTCGGCTCTCGCCGGTGAGGTACCAGCTCGCCTGCGCGTACAGGCCACCGAAGCGCAGCGTCTGCCCGCTGGCGTCCTCGACGCGCGACAGCATGACCTCGCCCTGCGCGCTGAACCGCGCGTCGACCCACAGCATTTCCAGGCCGAGCGTGCCGGCGCGTGTCGCCGCGATCGTGCCGGTGTCGATCACGTACGGCGCGTTGTGGCTTTCGGGACGGCTGCGGTAGCGGATCTCGCCATCGGCGGCGAACTGCAGCACCCCGCTCGCACCGAGGTGCAGCAAACGGTTCTCGCGCGGGCGCTGCGGCTCGATGGCATCGACGGCGAGCCAGGTCGCGCGGCCCATCGTGCTGCCGACGCCCTGACCACTGCTGCCGTACTGCCCATCGCTGCGCAGACCGACATAGGCACCGATCGCCCAACTGCCGCGCCGATCGCCATGGGTGCCGGTCAGCTGCGCGCCCGGCTGCGGTTGCGGGACGAGCGCCGTCAGCGGCGCTGCCGGCTCCATGAAGCCGATATCCCAGCTGCTGGTGAAGGTCTGCAGCCCGACCGGCGGGGTGAACTGCCCGAACTGCAGATCGCCGAAGTCGAGCAGCGTGGGAAAGGACAGGTAAGCTTCGGTGACGTTGAACGAGCCGGGCGAATAGTCGAGCTCGACGCTGTAGCCGAACGGCAGCGTCAACTTCCCCGCGCCCTTCAGCGTGACGCGCGCCCGGCGCAGATCGAAGCCGTCGTCGAAGCCGGTCAAGCTGCCACCGGTCGTGTAGGCGGCGCCGTCGATCTCGAGCCGGCCGCCGAGCAGGCCCGAGAATCGGACCTCGTCAAGGTCGAAGGGGCTCGATCCAGTGTCCGGCGCCCGCGCCTCGATCGGCAGGCTGGAGTCGAAGCTCAATCCGCGCCAGTCGGTCCAAGCGGCGTTCCAGCGGCGGGCGTCCGGCTTCGCTTCGGCGTTGCGGGCAAGCCCCGTGGCGGCGGCAGCCTGCGCTGGCGCCGCCACGGGCAGCAGCAGTGGTGCCAGCCCTGAGGCCAAGACGCAGAGGCGAATCCGGCCAGCCACCATCGACCTTCAGCCGAGTGCGGCAAGCACCGCCGCGCCGATCGTGCCGTTGCCAGGCTGGAGGCGCGCCCACACGGCTGACTGGGAGTCAATAGCGGCGCACGGTCTGCCGCGCGACGCCGCCGACATTGCCGGCGACGCCGGGCTGGTTGAATCCGGGGTCCCACCGGCCCGCGCCCGGCGCGCCGCCCGCCCCGCGGTTGCCGACCGCCCCCGGCTGATTGATGCCGGGGTCGCGCACTCCGGCACCGGGCGCACCGGGGCCAGCGGTTCCGCCTACCGCACCGGGCTGGTTAAAGCCGGGGTCGCGGGCCCAGCCGGGCGGCGCCGCCAGCACGGCCAGGCCGACCAGCAGCAGCCGCGAGCCGCGGGTCCGAAGCCTCGTCATCGAGTTCTCCTTCACTTGCCGGGCCCGCCGGTGTCGCGCAGCACGGGCTCGATCCGCTGCGCGCCCTTCGGCGCCACGAACTCGAAATCGCGTGCGTCCGTGCGCGGCTGCAAATTCCACTCTGTGACCACCAGCTCGAACTGCGGAGCATTCGGCTGGTCGCGCGTGGTGATCACCATCTTCCGCGGCAGCGGGCGGGCGCCCTGCTCGATCCAGATCTGCCAGTCGACGTGCGGCGCCCGAAAGGCCAGGTGGTCGCAGCGCACGCCCTCGACCCACCCGGTGCCGACGACGAAGCCCTCGGTGACGCCGTCCATCATCGTGCGGTAGGCGTCGGCGCCGATCAGGTCGCCGGCCGGCGCGACGATGCCGAGTCGGTCGCGTGCGAAATCCATCGTCTGCTCGATCGTGCCCGGTGCGGGGAACACCACGTACTCGTTGCGCGCCGGGCTCGACATCGTCAGCGTGCGGCCGTCGTAATACATCCGGACCACCTCGGGCCCGCTGCCGCGCTGCACGCGCAGCCGGTCGGGGCGGCGCACGACGGCCTCGAGCGTGCTGCCGAGCTGGATCTTCTGCCCCGACTTCAGCACCACGTCGAGCGAGCTCCGGCCGCTGAAGCCGAAGGCCTGCAGCCGGCCGACTTCCGCCAGCGACGCCTGCAGCAGCCGGTCGGCTTCCGGATCGACCGCGCTCTGCGCCTGCGGCGCCGTGGCCGCCGACGCCGCGAGAACGACGGCGGCCGCGCGCCGCCAGGTGCACCGCCGCGCCGCGGGCAAGGTGTCGATCGTCGTCGTCACGGCGTGGGCACCACCGTGTAGTGCACGCCGTTCGCGCCGTAGGCCGGCTGGAACCAGGTGTTGCCGTTCAGGTAGTAGGTCGTGCCGTTCTTCGTCACGGCGATCGATCCCGCGGGCAGCGCGGCGTAGGTCGTGCCGACCGCATAGCTCGCCGTCGTGGTCGTCGTCGTCACCGTGGTCGTCGTCGTTCCCGGCGCCGCGGCCGCTTTCGCCTGGGTGCCGCTGCCGGCCGCGACGCCGGCCGAGTAGGCGGCCGAGGTGTTCGCGCTGCCGGCGGCATAACCCTGCGAGTACGCGCTCGATGTCGCGGCCTGCGTGTTCGAAGATGCCGCCGCCGCGCCCACCGCGGCGCCGACGACGACCCCCGCGGCCGCCGCGCAGCCGTAGCAACCGGAGTAGTACGGCACGTAGGTCGGCGGGTGGTAGTAGCCGTAGCCCGGGTAGTGGTACGCGGTGCCGCCGTAGTAGCCGGTGTGGCTGGTGCCGCCGCCGTAGTAATGCGTCGTCGATCCGCCGTAGGTGTTGGTGTGGGTCGTGCCCTGGCCGGCGGTGTGCGTGGTGCTGCCGCCGTAGCGGTTGGTGTGGCTGGTCGAGCCCCAGCTGTGCGAGGTGCTGCCGCCGGCGCGGTTGCCGCGCGACCAGGCCAGCGCCTGCGTGACGGTCGCCGCGGCGAGCAGCACGATCGCGACGCGCGGCACGATCGGGTGAATGCGTTTCATCGGTGTTCCTCCTTCAGCGCGACGGTGACTTGGCCGCCGCCTTCGGCTGCGGCGGCCGCGACGGCATCGCGAACGGCATCTTCTGCGCGCCGGCCGCCTTCAGTGTCGTGAAGGTGCCGTCGGCGATGGCCGGGTCGATCTTCCAGTCGGTCAGGCTCATCTCGTGCCGGAACTGCATCGGGTCGTTGCGGTAGACCGCGCGCACGCGGCGCGGCAGCTTGTCGTCGACGCCGGTCCAGATCTGCATGAAGACGTCGTCGTTGGCCCACGCCACCATGTCGGTCTCGACGCCGCCGACCGCCCCCGATCGGCCGACGTAGAACGCGAGCTTGGCGGTCTTCGCCACCGGTTCGTACGGGTCGGGCAGCAGCAGGTCGGTGAACGGGTAGAAGATGCCGGCCTGGTCGTGCGCCTTCTGCAGCGCGTCGGCCAGCGCCGGCGGCGCGTCGGCCACCGCGACCAGGTTCTCCGCGGGCGCATAGGCGAGCATCGTCTTGCCGTCGAGATAGAACTCCGATTCCGGCCCGGCGCCGCGCAGCAGCACGCGCAGCTTGTCGGGGCGCTGCATCGTCACGTCGTAGCGCGCCGGGAACGACATCATCGGCCCGAGCCGGCTCGGGTACTCCTCGTCGACGAAGGCGGTGAAGCTCATCGCCTTGGCCGCCGCGAGGCGGTCGCTGGCCGCCTTAAGGATCTCGAGCGCCTTCGGCTCGAGCACCATCTTCAGCGGCGGGCCCACCGGCTGCCCGGGCTTCGGCGCCGCCGCCTTCTGCGCCAGCGCCGGCGCCCCGAGCACCAGCGCGGCGGCCAGCAGCCACGCGCTCTTGATCGATCTCATCGTCATGCTCCGTTCAGGGGATCATCCCGCATTCGAACATCTTGTTCACGATCGGCGCCGCCACCTTGTTGATGAAGGCCTGGCGCATCTGCGGGTCGTTCTTCAGCGCGGCGATGGCGTTCTGCTCCTGCTGCGGCTTGGGCTTGCCCTGGCTGGCCGCCTTCTCCTGCCACAGCTGCTCGCAGGTCGAACCCTGGTACTTCTGGATCACCTTGTTCGCGACCATCTCCATGATCGGATACTGGGCCGCGGCGTTGCCGCCGGCGAACGCGAGGGCGACGGCGGCGGCAACAGTCAGCTGCTTGTTCATGAGGACTCCTTCTGTCTGCGTTTTGATGAGGGGAACGAGGGCGGCCGGCGCGTCACTTCGCCTCGACGATGTCCATCTCGACGCGCCGGTTCTTCGCCCGGCCCGCCGCGGTGTCGTTCGACGCCACCGGATTCGCGTCGCCCAGGCCGACGGCGACGATGATGTTCGCGGGCACGCCCTGCGCGACCAGGAAGTTGGCCACGTCGTCGGCGCGCGCCTTCGACAGCGCCACGTTGGTCGGGTAGGTCGCGCGCA
The DNA here is from genome assembly GCA_017302495.1 of Burkholderiales bacterium. Lineage (GTDB taxonomy): Bacteria > Pseudomonadota > Gammaproteobacteria > Burkholderiales > Burkholderiaceae_C > Rubrivivax. The sequence continues at coordinate 21,334 of JAFLDG010000007.1, read as the reverse complement.
GCTCGTGCCCGATCGGCACGTTGTCGGTGAAGCCCTTGACCTCGATCTTCTGGCCGGTCAGCGTCTTCAGCACCGGCGCCAGGCGCGCCAGCAGCGCCTGCCCCGAGGCGTGCATCTTCACGCCGCCTTCGGGGAACAGGATGGCGTTGGCCAGCGTCACCTTGACGATGTTCTCGAGCTGCCTGATCTGCGCCTCGTCGGCGCCGACCTGGCCCTGCAGCTGGGCGTTCAGCTTCTGGTAGGTGGCGGCCGCATTCTGCGCGGCCTGGGTCTTCTGCACCTGCTGGTCGTAGGTCTGCTGCGAGACGCAGGCGGACATCAGCGCCGCAGCCGTCAGCGCAGCGATCGGTACGAGCTTCTTCATCGCACTCTCCCTATGCAAGGTGGCAGGTCGCGGTCAGGCCTTGGACACGGCCACCGCGACCGCCTGGGTGTAGGTGATCTTCATCTGGTCGCCGACCTTGACGCCGGCGAGCATCGACGGATCCTTCAGCTTGACCTCGGTGAAGTGGCCGTAGGGCCCGCGCACCAGCACCGTGCCCTTGGCCGGGTTGACGGCCCAGATGTTGCTCACCAGCGTGACGGTGCTCAGCGCCGCCGCGCCGGGCTTCTGCCCGGCCTTGGCGCGCGCGCTGTCGTCGAAGCTGGTCGCCATGCGGATGCCGTCGCCCTTCTGGAAGTCGAGCACCACCGATTCGTAGTACTCGACGACGAGCTTGTCGCCGACCTTGACCTGCGGCAGATTCTTCACCGCCGCGTCGACGTGCACGGCGAAGGTGTTGCCCTCGGGGCCGACGAGGGTGACGATGCGGTTCTTCAGGTCCACCGCGGCCACGTCGGCGGTGAGCTTGACCAGGCTCAGCTTCGCCTCCAGGTCCTTCACCTGCATCGCCGCCTGCTGCGCGACCGCCGGCGGCAGCGCAATCGGGCTCAGCGTGGCGGCGACGACGGCCGCGGCAAGGATCGACTTCGACTTCATGGTTCCTCCGTCTGGGTTGAAAGGGGTTCTGCAGCGCGTGGGCACCGCTCGGGCCGGGCGGTCGCGCTCACCACCGCCAGGCCAGGCCGAGCAGCGGCCCGCTCATGCTCATGCTCTGGATCGGCACGCCGGACTTCATCTCGTAGTCGAGGTAGCGCCAGGACAGCACCGTGGCGCCCCAGTCGAAGCGATAGCCGATGCCGAGGTTGGCCTGCCAGGTGAACTGCGACTGGCCGGTGCCGATGTCCAGGTAGTACGGCACCAGCCACCGGCGCTCGGCATCGAGGTAGGCCACCCCCTTGACGCCGACGATGGCATCCCAGTTGCTCATGTCGACCTGCACCGAACCGCTCTGCCCGGGCAGGCCGGTGCCGGCGATGCTGCCGTTGACCGACCAGCTCAGCGTCTCGCGGATGTCGGCCAGCCGGGCGCCGAACAGCAGGTCGGTGGTGTTGGCGGGCGTGGCGGCGAGCTCGTAGGTTCCGGCCATGGTCCAGAACACCGACTTCATGTCCAGCACCAGGTTCGCGCTCAGGTTTGCCGGGATGCCCTGGCCGCCCAGCGAGAAGTCGCGCGACTGCTGCTTCGAGCCGCCGACGTCGCTGTAGACGAAGTCGCTCCAGAAGCCCCACTTGCCCTTCTTGCCGCCGAAGCTGCCCATCGCGGCGAACTTCAGCGCGTCGATCACCGAATCGGCCGAGATGTCGATGCTCGGACCGCTGGCGCCGGTCGGGAACGAGGTGGTGGCGCTGATCCCGGGAAACCAGCCGTACACCGCCAGCTCCCATTTCCAGGCATCGGCGTCGGCCTGAGCCCGGCTCGGCATCGGGCTCGACGCCGCCAGGCCGGCGGCGAGCAGGATCGCACCGGCGAACGGCGAACGGTGGGTGGACATGTTGGCTCCTTGGCGGGTCGGGTTGGTGGACGGCTGGTGGCCAGAGCGTCACTTCGGGAACATGAACTGCATCTGGAAGCGCAGCTGCCAGTTCGCGCCGTCGTCGGGATGGACGACGTTGTAATAGCCGCCGAGCTGCATGTTCACCGGCAGCTTGCCGAAATGGAAGACGTGGCCGACGCCCAGCCCCAGCGGCACGGTCCACTGCTGGCCGCTGGCCGCCTTCCAGTTGGCGGTGATGATCGGCACCGAGTTGACGTAGGTGCCGCCGGGCAGGTTGTAGTTGACGAAGGGCTGGAGCAGGAAGTTGTTGTACGCGCCGCCGCGCTCGTCGCTCGACAGCGACCAGATGTTGTTGACCAGCGCCCCGTAGACCCACGGGTTGCCCTTCTCCATCTTCACCAGCACCGCGGTCGGGCCGAGCCCCCAGTTCTTGTTGCCCAGGCCCTGGGTGTCGGTCGGCGCCTGCACGACCGCGCCCACGCCCCAGATCAGCCCGTGCGGCTGCGCCGGCGACAGGAAGGCCGAGAACTGCAGGTCGCCGAGGCCGAAGGTCGTGCCTTCGCCGGCGCCGTAGCCCGGCTGCCAGATCAGCGGCAGGATCGTGCGCGTGATCACGTTCCACTGCGCATTCACGCTGATCGGCACCACCGGCTCGATGTTGAAGATGTTCTGCGTGCCGCTGCGCGGGCCGACGTTGAAGTTGGTGTTGTTCTGCAGCGGCAGGCTGATCAGGTTGCCGACCGGGTTCTGCGCGAGCTTGGCGAGTTCCTCCGCGCTCATCTCGGCGCGCGCGCTCGCGGCGGCGAGGCCGCCGAGCAGGGCCGCCGCGGCGATGCGGGCAGGACGGCGGGTCGGGTCGGTCATGGGTCGGCTCCGGGGGTCATCGGGGTGGAGGTCATTTCGCCGGCGCGGCGGGCTTGGGCATGACCTGCAGCACGTAGAAGCCCTTGCCGGCCGCGGTGGGGTAGTAGAAGCGGCCGCCGAAGGTCGGCACGATCAGGCCGTTGCCGGGCATCGGCTCGAAGAAGTCGCTCTCGGCCAGCAGCCGGCCGGTGGCGGCGTCGCGCCAGGTGACCTGTTCCTTGTAGTTCTGCGTGAAGAACATCGCCTTCGCCGGCTCGGCCGCGACGTTCGGTTTCATGTGCGTCAGCACCAGCACACGCTGCTCCTTCGGCCCGTACAGCGGCTGGAAGCCGGTGGTGACGTCGTCGATCACGAAGGCCACCTTCGACTCGCCGCTGGCGGCGTCGAACTTCACGCCGGCCACCTTGCCGAGCCCCATGTCGGCGACGTAGAGCATGCCGTTGTCCGGGTCGCCGCCGGGCTTGGGCATCGCGAAGCTCCACTGGCCCTTCGACAGCTCGCGGCCGAACGGGAACACCACCTTGACGTTCTTCGCGTCCTTCTGGCTCGCCACCACCAGGCTCGACGGCATGGTGTCGCTGCCGATGCCGTTGGTGACCACCGCGATCCAGTCGCCGAACACCGTCGCCGCGGTGGCCGCGGTCTGGCCCTTTTCCATCGGCCGGATCACCCAGTCGGCGTCGAGCGACAGCTTCTTCGCCGCCGGGTCCCAGAACGCGCGCTGCACCATCGTGTCCATCGCGACGTAGATCGCGATGCGGCCGTCGACGGTGGTCACGCTGTGCGGCGAGGTGGCCGGCTCGGGCAGCTCGATGTCGTGCAGCACCTCGAGCGTCTTCGGGTCCACCGCGACCAGCTGCGACGGCGGCTGCTTCATGCCTTCGGCCGCGCACTTGATGATCGCCACCGTGCCCTGCAGCTTGCAGCCCAGCGGCCGGGTCTGGTCCTTCAGGATCAGCGTGCCGTCGGGCGCGATCGTCAGGTGCTTGTAGTTCACGTCGGCCGCGGGCGCGGCGCCGCTGGGCAGCGTGTTGTGCTTCAGGATGCGGCCGCTGTGGCCGTCGAGCAGCACGATCTGGTTCGACCAGGCGAAGGGGATGTTGCCGTCGGGCAGGATGTTCAGGTTGGCGTTGCCGATCCAGCGCCCCGACGCGTTCAGGTTGTCGAGGTAGGTGCGCCAGATCTCCTTGCCGGTGGCGGCGTCGGCCTTGGCGACGTAGGGCCCGGCCATGTTCGGGTCTTCCAGCGTCGGGTACTCGCCGCCGACGATGTACAGCTCGCCCGGCTGGCGGTTGTTCATGTACGAGATGCCGGGGTAGTCGTCGGCGCTGCGCCAGGCGAAGACCGCGTTCGCCTTGTCGAACGCGCCGAGGAACGATGCGCAGGGGTACAGCCCGCTGCGCTCGCTGTCGGAGATCTCGGCGCCGTTCAGCGACGGGTAGTAGCCGGGCGTCGGGATCTTCTGCTGGCAGGCCAGATCCTTCGCGTACAGGCTCACGTCGCCGGGCAGCGGGCCGTTGGCCGCTACCTGGTTCGCACTCAGGCCGACCTTGGCCACCTGCTGCTCGACCTTGGCGCCGATCAGCGTACCGCCGAGCCGGTATGCCGCCACTGCCAGCAGCACCAGTGCCGCCAGTCCCAGCCATCTCATGATCGTCTTCATGCCCCGGTTCCTCGTCAGCGGTGGCGCACCGGCCTCAGCGCCCGGCCGCAGGCTTGGGCATCACCTGCAGCGCGTAGAAGCCCTTGCCGACCGCGGTCGGGAAGTAGATGCGGCCGCCGAAGCCCGGCGGCGTCAGCCCGTTGATCGACAGCGGCTCGAAGAAGTCGCTCTCGGCGATCAGCTTGCCGGTGGCAGCGTCGCGCCAGGTCAGCTGCTCCTTGTAGTTCTCGGTGAAGGTCGCGATCTTGTTCGGCTCGTCGGGCGCGTTCTTCTTCATGTTGGTCAGCAGCAGCACGCGCCGGTCGGGCGGGCCGATCAGCGGCTGGAAGGTCGTCGTCATGTTGTCGAGCACGAACGCGAGCTTGGGCTCGCCGGTCGCCGGGTCGACCTTGATGCCGGCCACCTTGCCCAGGCCGGCATCGGCCGAATAGAGCATGTGGTTCTCGGGGTCGGCGCCGGCCTTCGGCGGCGCGAAGCTCCACTCGCCCTTCTTCAGTTCCTTGCCGAACGGGAAGATGACGTGCTGCTTCGTCGGATCCTTCTGGCTGGCGATGACCACGCTCGACGCGACCGTCTCGCTGCCGATGCCGTTGAGCTGGAACGCGATCCAGTCGCCCATCAGGCTCGGCGCGTCGGCGCTGGTCTGCCCGGGCTGCATCGGCTTGACGACCCACGACTCGTCCATCGACAGCATCTTCGCCGCCGGGTCCCAGAACGCGCGCCGGGCGCTCTGGTTCATGCCGATGTAGACCGCGATCCGGCCCTCGAACATCGTGATCGCGTGCGGCACCGACGCCGGCTCGGGCAGTTCCAGGCTGTCGAGCACCTGCAGCGTGTCCGGGTCGACCGCGACCAGGATCGAGTTCGGCTGCTTCATGCCGGGGTCGTCGCACAGCACGATCGCGGCCGTGCCCTGCCTGGTGCAGCCGATCGGCCGCGTCTGGTCCTTCACCAGCAGCGTGCCGTCGGGCGCGATCGTCAGGTGCTTGAAGTTGACGTCGGCGGCGGGGGCCTGCCCGGTCGGCAACGTGTTGTGCTTCAGGATCCGCCCGGTGTTGCCGTCGAGCAGCACGATCTGGTTCGACCACGCGAACGGGATGTTGCCGTTGGGCAGGATGTTCAGGTTGGCGTTGCCGATCCAGCGCCCCGACGCGTTCAGGTTGTCGAGGTAGGTGCGCCAGATCTCCTTGCCGGTGGCGGCGTCGGCCTTGGCGACGTAGGGCCCGGCCATGTTCGGGTCGGCCAGCGTCGGGTACTCGCCGCCGACGATGTACAGCTCGCCCGGCATGCGGTTGTTGATGTACGAGATGCCGGGGTAGTCGTCGGCGCTGCGCCAGGCGAAGACCGCGTTCGGCTTGTCGAACGCGCCGAGGAAGCTCGCGCACGGGAAGATGCCCGAGCGCTGCGCATCGGCGATCTCCGCGCCGTTCAGCGACGAGAAGTAGCCGGGCGTCGGGATCTTCTGCTGGCAGGCCAGCTCCTTCGCATACAGCGTCACGTCGCCCGGCAGCGGGCCGTTGGCCGCGACCTGGTTGGGCGTCAGGCCGACCTTGGCCACCTGCTGCTCGACCTTGGCGCCGATCAGCGGGCCGCCGAGGCGGTACACGGCCACCGCCAGCAGCACCAGCAGCGCCAGGCCCAGCCACTTGAGCACCGCTTTCATTCTTCGTGTCTCCGGGGCAATCGCTGGCGTGGTCTCAGCGCGCCGCCGCCGGCTTCGGCATCGCCTGCAGCACGTAGAAGCCGCGCCCCCAGGCGGTGGGGAAGTAGATGCGCCCGCCGAAGCCGGGGGGTGTGAGCGAGTTGATCGTCAGCGGCTCGAAGAAGTCGCTCTCGGCCAGGATCTTGCCGGTGGCCGCGTCGCGCCAGGTCAGCTGCTCCTTGTAGTTGTCGGTGAAGATCGCCGCCATCAGCGGCTCCTTCTCGACGTTGAGCTTCGCGTTCGTTAGCAGCAGCACGCGCTGGTCCTTCGGCCCGATCACCGGCTGGAAGGTGCTGGTGATGTTGTCGACGACGAAGGCGGTCTTCATCTCGCCGGTGGCCTGGTCGAGCTTGATGCCGGCTACCTTGCCCAGCCCCATGTCGGCCGAATAGACCATGCCGTTTTCCGGGTCGGCGCCGGCCTTCGGCGGCGCGAAGCTGAAGCCGCCCGGCGGCAGCGGGCCGAACGGGAACACCACCTGGTGGCGCTTGGCGTCGTCGCGGTGGATCGCGACGATGCTCGACGACACCTCCTTGCTGCCGGCGCCGTTGAGCTGGGTGACGATCCACTCGCCGATCACGCTCGGCGCGGTGGCGGTGGTCTGGCCCTTGGCGATCGGATGCACGACCCACGAGTCGTCGGCCGACAGCTTCTTCGCCTGCGGGTCCCAGAAGTAGCGGCGCACGCTCTGGTTCAGGCCGATGTAGATCGCGATGCGGTCGCGGTACATCGTGACGATGTGCGGCGACGGCGCCGGCTCGGGCAGCTGCAGCATGTCCAGCACCTCGAGCGTGTCGGGGTGCACCGCCACCAGCACCGACTTGGGCATCTGCATGCCTTCCTGGATGCACTTGATGATGCCCAGCGTCCCCTGGCCCATGCAGCCGACCGGCCGTGTCTGGTTCTTGTAGATCAGCGTGCGGTCGGGGGCGATCGTCAGGTGCTTGAAGTTCGAGTCCGGGGCCGGCGCCTCGCCGCTGGGCAGCGGCGTCGTCTTCAGGATCAGTCCGGTGTCGCCGTCGACCAGCAGCGCGTTGTTCGACCACGACAGCGCGAGCTTGCCGTTGTCGAGGATGTTCAGGTTGGTGTTGCCGATGAACCAGCCCGACGCATTCGCGTTGTCGAAGTAGGTGCGCCAGATCTCGCGGCCGGTGGCGGCGTCGGCCTTGGCCAGGTAGGGCCCGGCCATGATCGGGTCGCGCGCGTCGGGCACCTGGCCGCCCATGATGTACAGCTCGCCGGGGTGGCGGCTGTTGATGTAGGCGATGCCGGGGTAGTCGCTGGCGCTGCGCCAGGCGAAGACCTGGTTCGGCCCGTCGCGCGAGCCGAGGAAAGTGGCGCAGGGGAAGATGCCGCTGCGCTCGCTGTCGGCGATCTCGGCGCCGTTCAGCGACGAGAAGTAGCCCGGCGTCGATATCTTCTGCTGGCAGGCGAGTTCCTTCGCGTACAGGCTCACCTCGCCGGGCAGCGGGCCGTTTGCCGCGACCTGGTTGGGCGACAGCCCGACCTTGGCGACCTGCTGTTCGACCTTGGCGCCGATCAGCGGGCCGCCGAGGCGGTAGACCGCGACCGCGAGCAGCACGAGCAGCGCCAGCCCCACCCACTTGAGTAGCGTCTTCAATTCAATGTCCCTCTGGTGCGGGCGGCAGCGGCTGCTGGAACAGCTTCAGCAGCCCGCGGTCGCCGAGGTGCCGGCGGATCACGCTCAGCACGTTGTAGAAAAACAGCGCGCCGCTGAGGCAGATCGCGTTGGTGACGACGTGAAATCCGTTGACCCCTTCCAGCCCCGCCTGCAGCGCGGCGCCGAAGCCGCCATGCTCGCTGCGCCCTTCGATGCCTCTTTCGAGCAAGAGCACGAGCACGACGCCGGCCGAGTACAGCACGGTGCGCACGACGACGTCGACCCAGGCGGGCTGCGCGCGCAGCCACTCGCCGAGCGAGACATGCTCCAGGATCAGCACGACCTTCGACAGGATCAGCGCGCCCACCACGATCACCGACCAGTCGGCGAAGCCGATGCGGTATTCGGCGAGGATCATCACCTTCAGCAGCAGCGCCGCCGCGATCCAGACGCCGAAGTACAGCGCGACGATCGCCAGCGACTTCAGCTCGCGCGCCAGCCACGCCTTCCAGCCGCTGTGCGCTTCAGCCATGGCGCTCGTCATTGACAGGGTCCGCCGGGCCATCGGTCACTTCCTCGGCCCCTGCGCCTCGAACTCGGCCTTGGTCGTGTAGTAGCCGCGCGGGTAGTAAGGCCCCATCACCTGCTCTTCCATGCCCGGCCTGGTGATGTTGACCGGGCTTTCCTTCCAGTCGGGCGCGTTGGCGATGTAGCGCATCATCAGCATGCCGAAGTCGGGGCGGTTCTTCGGGCTTTGCACGCCTTCGCCGCGCGGGCTCCATTCGATCCAGGCGATGCCGTTCTCGGGCGTGGCGTTCTTCGGCCGGTCCTCCGCGCGGCTGTAGACGATGGTGAAGGTGCCGTCCTTGTCCAGCGGCACCTGCATGTCGGTGAGTGCGTCGACGATCTGGCCCGAGGGCATCGCCTCGGCGCTGACCAGCGACCAGTACTGCGTCTGCGCCGCCGGCATGACCGCCAGGCCGCGCCCGCCGTCACCGGCATAGGTGTTCGGGAAGCTCGGCATCTTCGCGCGCATCACGTACACCGGGCCGAACTTGCGCGACAGGTGCAGCACCATGTACATCGTCGACGGGCTGCCGCCGCCGTCGATCGGGCCGGCGAACGGGATCTTCGCCTGCTCCTCGGGGGTCTTGAAGGCGCCGAGCAGCGAGTACTTGATGTTCCAGTACTTCTCCCAGCGCGGCACCTTGCGCGCCGGCGCGGTGGCCGGATCCAGCGCCGGGTCGTTGCCCTTGGCGTGCACCAGCTGCTCCCACTGCTCGGCGCTGACCGGCTGCTTGGTCTCGTCCATCTTGCGCACGAAGCGCTTGGCGACCTCTTCGGACGACAGCTTGGTGCCGTCGGCGAGCGTGCCGCTGTAGGTCGGCAGCCCGGGCCCGGGCTTCGGCGCATCGGACGGGCCCCAGCCGGCGCCGTCGCTGCCCTGGTCGGACAGGTAGGCGCGGTTGACGAACATCAGCTCGCCGCCGCCGTTGCCGACGTACAGCGTGTTGGTCGCGCGCTGCGCCTTGTCCGCCGGCTGATCCTTGGCGACGATGTGCAGCTTGAAGTCGCGCTTGTCGCCGAGCCGGTTGGCGCCGACGCGGAACGGGTTGGTCGAGCCCGGGTCGGGCTCGATCTGCGGGCCTTCCAGGTCCTCGCCGATCGAGACGAAGGTGGTGCCCTCCTGCTTGTACAGCGCGAACTGGAAGAAGCGCACGCGCGGGAACGTGTAGTTCAGCGTCAGCGTCGCGCCCGCGGGGATGGCCAGCCGCCCGATGAAGTAGGTCGACTGCATGTCGGGCCACAGGTTCGGGTTCTGGATCGGCCGCGGGTACTCCAGTTGGTTCCAATAGCCCCAGCCGCGCGGGCCCTGGAACAGCGGGTCGTGGCCGTAGCGCGTGTCGGTGCGCACGATGTTCTCCACCGACTTGTCGCCGAAGCGCCGCACGCCCGGCGCGTTGAGGTTGCGCACCGGCACCAGCGCCGGCGGCTTCCACTGGCCCTTGCCCAGCGGGTAGACCGACGGCTCTTCTGTCTTCGGCCAGTACATGCGCATCACCACGAACATCGGCCCGTCGGGCGCCGGCAGCCAGTTGCTTTCCTTGTCCTTGCCGGGCGAGTCCTTCTGCAGGTACAGCGTGATCGAGCCGTCGGCGTTCTTCTTCAGCCCCGGCAGCATCGGCGAGTTGATCAGGTAGCGGTTGATCGGGTTGTCGATCAGCAGCTGCGTGTTCGCGTCGTACATCGTGATCGACCAGAACGCGTTCACCGGCGGCAGCTGGCCCGCCGGGAAGGTGATCTGGTAGGCGTGCTTGCTGCCGTCGGCGACGATGCCGTTGGCGTCGTGCTTGGTGAAGGGGTAGACGGCCTCGGCCATGCTGTTGCCGTAGATGCCGAGCTTGGCCGCGGCCGCGCGCAGCGCCCAGTTGCCGTTGTAGAACTCGCGGCTGCCGGCGGCCGAGCCGATCTGCCAGCCGTTGACGTCGGTGCCGACGCTCTCGGCGGTGGCGTTGATCTTCGCCAGAGCGGCGCGCATGCCGGCGCCGACCGCGGCCTTCACTTCCGGCGACGGCGGATGCGGCTTGGCCGCCGGGTGCTTGCCGATGCCGAGCATCGCGAAGCGCTGCCGCATCGGCGCTTCCACCGCCGCCGTGCCGGTGGCCGGCGCGAACTGCAGCAGGAACGTCAGGTACTCGGCGAACTCGGTGCTCAAGGCCTCGGGCTTGAGCGGCAGCCAGTCGACCTTCGGCGCCGGCTTCGGCGCCGGCGTGCCGGCGAAGGCCGACAGCGGCTGCAGCTTGTAGCCGGCCTGCACCTTCTTCACGTTGTCCATATCCGCCGGGTCGAACAGCTGGGTGCGGATGACGAGCAGGCTGAACTGCGTCTCGCTGCGGTAGACCTTGGCGATGCCCGCCGGCGCCGCGCCCTGCCAGTCGGGCCCGGCGATCAGGTAGCAGCCCTTGCCGTTGCCGGTGGTGCGGCTGCCGATGTAGCCGTAGTTGTTGGTGTACAGGTCGATCAGCTGCACGTCGTAGTAGCGCGCCTTCTCGATCTCCGGCACGCACAGCACGGTAGGCTCGGCGCGCAGGTCGACCAGCGCCATCGAGTACGGCGTGTCGCTGTTCGGCGTGCTGATGCCGGTGTCCTTGGGCGTGAACACGCGCGCCTCGTTGTGCAGCTCGCCGATCGGCGCCTTGAACTGGCCGGAGTTGCGGTCGATGAAGAACTTGTCCAGCACCGCATAGCCGACGAGCATCGGGAAGCCGTAGAGATAGGCTTCTTCGGCGGTGGCCTCGATCACCTTCAGCGGCTCGGGCGTCTGCGCCGGCGCAGGCGGTGCCGCCAGGGCCAGCGCCGCAGCGGTTGCGAGACCCGCGCACGCGGCCCACAGAGTCTGTGTGCGGCGGATCGACTGTGGATTGAAGTTCGTGGTTGTCATGGCTGTAGTTCGCTCGCTTCGGTCACTTCGCGGTGTGGCCGCGCAACGGCCTGGACAGGAAGGTTGCGCCGCCGAGCACGTGCTCGACGCCCGGCAGCAGGTCGGTCGCGACCAGGCGCTCGAGCACCACGCCGTCGGCGCCGGCGTCGAGTGCAGCCCGGGCCACGCTCGCTTCGTCGTGCACGCTCAGCAGCAGCAGCTTGGCGCTGCCGGCGACGGCGCGCAGGCGCCGCACCAGCCCGGCCGCGTCGCCCGGCACGAGCCCCAGTTCGACGACGATCAACGCCGGGAGCAGGCGCTGTGCACCTTCGACCGCCGAGGCTTCGTCGGTGACCATGAACACCTTGTCGAAGCGGGTGCCGAGCAGGCCACGCAGCCCCTCGGTCAGGCCATGGTGACGGTCGGCCAGCAGGACGCAGCCCGATTTCGCCGGCGTGGCGCTCATCTCGCCCCTTCGAGTGCCCGGCCGGGATGGCGGGCATGGGGACGCAGTGTGCGCAGCCGTGCGCTACATCACTGCTCGAAAAATTACCGGGTCCGGCGCCCGAAAATTACCTGGACCGCGCTGCGTCCGCGTCACTCGAGCACGATGCCGTGCCGCTCGGCGAAGCGCACCAGCTCGACGCTGCTGTGCAGGCCGAGCGATTCCATCAGCGTGTACTTGTGGAACTCGACCGTTCGCGGCGAGATGTCGAGCCGGGCCGCGATCTGCTTGGCCGACAGCCCCTGCGCCAGCAGCTGCAGAATCTGTCGCTGGCGCGGCGTGACGGTGGCCGCCGGGTCGGCGCCCTGCGGGTCGCGCTGCAGCGCCCGCACCAGGTCGCCGGCGAGCGACGGGCTGACGAACGTGCGCCCCTCGCTCGCGGCCTGCAATGCCTGCACCAGTTCGTTCGGCGCCGAATGCTTGAGCACGTAGCCGCACGCGCCTTCGGCGATCGCACGCCGCGCGTAGACGACGTCGCGGTGCATCGTCAGGAAGACCACCCGCGCCCCGGGCAGCACTGCACGCAGCCTGGCCAGCGCGTCGATGCCGTTGAGCCGCGGCATCGAGATGTCGGCGACGATCAGCTCCGGCGCCAGGCGTGCCGCCAGTTCCAGCAGCTCGACCCCGTCGGCGGCGATGCCGACCAGCTCGAAGGTGTCGGCGAGCAGCCCGCGCAGCGCCTCGGCGAACATGCGGTGGTCGTCGGCCACCAGCACCCGCGGGCGTCGCGGTGTCGCCTCGGCCGTCATGCCGCCTGTCCCTGCAAGCGCACGGTGGCGGTCACGGTCGTTCCGGCCCCGGCGGCGCTGCGGATGCGCAGCTCGCCGCCGATCTGGCGGATGCGCTCGCGCATGCTCGCCAGGCCCAGGCCCGGGCGCTCGCGCGGTGCGTCCGGGTCGAAGCCGACGCCGTCGTCGGCCACCGCGAGCCGCAGCACGCCATGGCGCTGCGCCAGCGTCACGCGCACGGCCTGGGCCGACGCGTGGCGCACGGCATTGCGCAGCGCCTCCTGCGCGATGCGGTACAGGCACAGTGCGACGTCGCTCGGCACCTTTGCCGCTGCCTGTTCGGCGACACAGGCGATGTCCAGGCCCTGCCCATTGGCGATGCGGTCGCACTCGGCGCGCAGTGCGTCGACCAGGCCCAGGTCGTCGAGCACCGTCGGGTGCAGCCGATACGACAGCGCGTGCACGTCCTCGCTGACGCGGACCAGCTCGTCGTGCATCGCGCGCGCCGTCGGTTCGGCTGCGCCGGCGGCCGCGGCGTCGATGGCCAGCCGTGCCAGCCGCGGCGTCAGGTCGTCGTGCAGCTCGCGCGCCAGGCGCCTGCGCTCGTCCTCGTGCGCGGTCAGGATGCGGCCGCTCAGCGACAGCGCCTCGGCCTCGGCGCGGCGCCGGCGCGAGCGCTGCAGCAGCAGCAGCACCACCATCGCCGCGAGCACCAGCAGCGCGGTGCCACCGGCGACGATTGCCCGGCGATATTCGTCCCACGGCGACGGCGGCTGGAACAGCACGCGGCTGTCGGGCGGCAGGCGGCGGCGGTCGATGTTCCAGCGCTGCAGCGCCGCCCAGTCGTAGGCCGGTGCGCCGAGCTCGATCGGCTCGACGGCCAGCCCCGCGCTCGCCTCGCCGGCGAAAACGATCGCCGCCGCCTTCGCCATGCGCTTGCCGGCTTCGCTCTCCGACATCAGCGGCCCGCCGACGATGCCCTGCCCGAGCTGGCTCTCGTAGAGCCCGAACAGCGGGGCATTGGCGACCTCGACCAGCCGCTTCAGCGCGTACGCCTGATTCAGCGAGGTGCCGGCGGCGTCGACGTAGACCTGCGTGAACAGGACCGCCGAGCGCGGCGGCAGCGCGGCCACGCGCTCGAGCACCGCGTCGAACGTCAGCTCGTTCAGCAGCTCGATGCGGACGCGGCCGGCGATCGGCTGCGTCTCGCGCTTCACCGCGTCGGCCCAGAAGCGCTCGATCGGCGAACTGCCGATCACCACGGCGATCGTGGTCGTCTCGGGCAACACCGCGAGGATGTGCTCGAACAGTGCCGGCAGACGCAGCCGGATGCCGGCCTCGATGTCGTTCGGCCCGCGCGGAATGCCGCGCAGCGAGCGCTCCTCGGCGGCCGCGAAGAGCACCGACGTGTCGCCGAACAGCCGGCCGCGGTTCATCGCGTAGAAGCGGGCCGCCGGCGGCCCGACCGCGACGATCAGATCGGGCGGCCGGCCGGCGAAGCGCTCGGCGAGGAAGCGCACGTAGACGTCGGTGTCGCGCGCCGGGTCGAAGCGCGAACCGTCCATCGACACCTCGTAGAAGGCCACCGGCGTCTTCATCTTCGGCGCCAGCTCGGCGCGGAACAGCGACGCGAAGGTGTCGTAGGGCGTGCTGGCACCGGTGAACGAATTGACGAGCAGCACGCGCAGCGGTTCGGGCTGCGATGGGCCCGCCGCGGACGCCAACGCGGCCGACACCAGCCACCCGCCGACGAGCAGGCGAAGCACCGCCAGCAGCATCGCCGGTCGATGGCTGGCGCCGCCTGGAGCGGTTGCCGCAGGACGCAGCCGAAGGGGCAAGAGGAGGCGAAGCCGGAACATGGCGCGATTTTGCAGGCTCGGTGCGCAAGACCTGCCCGTACGTTCTCGCAAGAGCCGCAGCGCAGGTTGACCAGGCGCAGCACACACCAGCCAATCGATCGGGTACTCCGGCCGGACGGTGCCTGCCGCCTCGACGAAGTCAGCAGTACTTCCTCCGGTCGTTGACGGTCCGGCCGCCTGAGGCGGATGAACGACCGCCCGGTAGCCGAGACCCTGAGAAGGCTGGTCAGGATCAGCCATACGCACACGCTGCACATCGACCATTGCCAGCCGCAAAGGCGATGGCCGCAAATCTAAGGGGCGGTAGCCGTCAGTAAACTGCCCGCCTGGGTGGTCCGTCACGACCGCTCGTTGCCGAATCGGCAGGCCGCCAGGCCAGGTACCCCCGGCCGAAGCACGAAGCTCGCGCCGGCCAGCGGCTGCGTCCGCAGCGCCGCGGCGTCCAACCCCTCGCGTGCGCTGGTGACCAGCAGCGTCCGCTGGTCCGGACCGCCGAAAGCCATGCTGGTGATCTGCCGCGCCGGCAGCTCGATCTGCTGCAGCAGCGTGCCGTCGAGCGCGAAGCGGCGCACGCAGCCGGCGCCCCAGAACGCGATCCACAGCGCGCCGTCGGCATCGAAGCTCATGCCGTCCGGCGCGCCGTCGGCCGCCTCGAAGCGGCGCCACAGCGTCTTGTCGCTCAGGCGACCGCCGGCATCGAGCCGGTAGCGGTAGATGCTGCGCAGGCCGCTGTCGGTGTGCATCAGCGTGCGCCCGTCGGCACTGATGGCCGGGCCGTTGCCGATGCGGATGCCGCGTTCGACGATCGTGATCCGGCCATCCGGGTCCAGCCGCGCCAGCCGGCCGTCGGGCCGGGCGTGGTCGGCGTTGTTCATCGAGCCGGCCCAGATGCGCCCCCACGGGTCGGCCTTGGCATCGTTCAGCCGGACAGCCGGCTCACCGGGGTGCGGGCTGCCGATCGGCTCGAGGCGCAGCGTGGGCTCCAGCCACAGCCGCACGAAGCCCGACTGCAGCCCGGCGACGAAGCCGTCGCGGTCGTGCCGCGGGATCAGCCAGCCGATGCGCTCGGGCAGCCGCCAGGCCTGCATCGCGCCGCTGTCCGGATGCCAGGCGTGCACCGCGCGGCCGTGGATGTCGACGACGAGGAAGCGCTGCGCGTCCTCGTCCCACAGCGGGCCTTCGCCCAGCTCCAGCAGCGGCAGCGGCACCGGCTGCCAGGCCGGCGCGCCCATCACACCCAGCCGGCGTCGACCAGCATGGCCTGCGCGGTGATCATGCGGCTGTCGTCCGCGGCCAGGAACAGCACCATGCCGGCGATGTCGTGGCCCTGCAGCCGGCCCGGCAGCAGCTGGTTGCGGTCCATCGCCTGCTCGCCCTCGGCATCGACCCACAGCTTCAGCTGCTTGTCGGTCATCACCCAGCCGGGGATCACCTGGTTCACGCGGATGCGGTCGCGGCCCAGCTCGGCCGCCAGCGAGCGGGTGAAGCCCATCATCGCCGACTTGCAGGTGGTGTAGACGGTGAGGTCGGCCGACTTCATCAGCCACGACGCCGAGCCGATGTTGACGATCGCGCCCTGGCCGCGCCGCTTCATGTCCGGCACCACCGCCTGCGCGGCGAAGTAGGCCGGCCGCAGGTTGACGGCCACGGTCGCGTCGAAGCGGGCCACGTCCACCGTCGCGAAATCGTGGCGCTGGTCGTTGGCGACGTTGTTCACCAGCACGCCGATGTCGCCGAAGGCGGCGCGCGTGGCGTCGACCGCGGCGCGCAGCTGCGCGATCTCGGTCACGTCGCCGCGGGTGTACAGCGGTGGGGTCGCCGCGCCGGCCAGGCTGCGCACCAGCGCGCTCGCGCCCGCCGTGTCGATGTCGACGAAGCCGACCTTCGCGCCCTGGCACGCGAACGCGCGCACGATGTCGGCGCCGATGCCGGTGGCGCCGCCGGTGACGAACACCGGCACGTCCTGCAGGCTCGGGTAGCGCGCCGCGCGCGCGGCGTCGAATCCGGGCGTCTCGCTCATCGGGCCGCTCCTGTCGTTCCTGCCATGGGGCCGGCGCCGCTCAGCCGACGACCCGCGCCGGCTCGCGCATCAGCACGAACTCCTCGGCCGCGGTCGGGTGCATCGCGATCGTGCGGTCGAACTGGGCCTTGGTCGCGCCGGCGGTGAGTGCGACCGCGAGGCTCTGCACGATCTCGGGCGCGTCGGCGCCGATCATGTGCGCGGCGAGCACGCGGTCGCTCGCCGCGTCGACCAGCAGCTTCATGTAGCAGCGCTCGTGGCCGTCGATGAAGGCCTGCTTCATCGGCCGGAAGTCGGCCTCGAACACCTCGAGCTTCGTGCCCGAGGCGGCAAGCTCGGCCTCGGTCGGGCCGATCGTCGCCACCGGCGGCAGCATGAACACCGCGCTGGAAACCAGGCTCAGGTCCACCGCGCGCGGCGTGGGGCCGAACAGCGAATCGGCCAGCGCGCGGCCCTCGGCGATCGCCACCGGCGTCAGGTTCAGCCGGTGCGTCACGTCGCCGATCGCGTAGACGTTCTCGGCCGCGGTGCGCAGCCGGGCGTCGACCGGAATCGCGCCGTCGGCGTCGGGCGTGATGCCGATCGTCTCCAGCCCGAGGCCGGCGGTGTTCGGCCGGCGGCCGGTGGCGTTGAGCACGAACGGGAATTCGAGCGATCGTTCGTCGTCGAGGATCAGCAGCCACGCGTCGCCGGCGCGCTGCACCGCTCGCGGCGCGGCGCCCGGGTGCAGCGTGATGCCGGCCGCCTGCAGCGCGGCGGCCGCCCGCGTGCGCAGGTCCTCGTCGAAGCCGCGCAACGGCAGCCGCGCGCGGTAGAACAGGCTCGTCGCGACGCCCAGGCGCTGCAGCATGCTCGCGAACTCCAGCGCGATGTAGCCGCTGCCGACCACCGCCGCGCTCGGCGGCAGCCGGTGCAGGTCGAGCAGCTCGTCGCTGGTGGCGCAGCCCTCGATGCCGGGGATGCTGTCGCGCACCGGTTGCGCGCCGGTGGCGATCAACAGGTGCTTCGCGTTCAGCACGCGGTCGCCGACGCGCACGCGGCCCGGCGCGTCGATCACGGCCCGGCCTTCGATCAGCGCCACCTTCGAGCCGGCCAGCAGCTGGCGGTAGACATGCTCGAGGCGCTGCGTCTCGGCGGCCTTGGCCGCGGCCCAGCGCGGCATCTCGAAGTGCGGGTGGCCGACGCTCCAGCCGTAGCCCGCCGCCTCGGCGAAGGCGTCGCGGAACTGCGCCGCGTACATCAGCAGCTTCTTCGGCACGCAGCCGCGCAGCACGCAGGTGCCGCCGACGCGGCCGGCCTCGACGATGCCGACCTTGGCGCCGTGCGCGGCGGCGCGCCGCGCGGAAGCGACGCCGCCGGAGCCGGCGCCGATGACCAGGTAGTCGAAGTCGTCGGGGTTCATTTCACCGGGTCGAAGATCGTCTTCCAGTCGTTCTTCATGCTGATCAGGGTCCAGCCCCAGCTCTTGTACAGGTCGAGGCCCTCGTTCAACCGGCCGATGCCGGAGCTGCGGTCGTACGCGTACTCGCGCTGGGCGTCGTCGTGGTGCACGAGCATGCCCAGCCGCAGGCCGGGGCCGCTGGTGGTGAACTGCAGCATCGGGATGTCGCCGTCGGAGTTGCCGAAGGCGGCGATCGGCCGGCGGCCGATCACGGTCTCGATGCCCACCGGCTTGCCCGCCTTGTCGTTGACATGCTCGATCTGCGGTTGCATCACCAGCTCGGCGTTGCGGCCGCGCACCTCGAACAGCAGCTTCTGCCGCGTGCCGATCACCCGCTCCGGCGGCACGCCGTAGACCCGCTCGGCGAAGGCGCGCATGAACTCCTGGCTGCCGCCGGAGACGATGAAGGTCCTGAAGCCGCTGGCGCGCAGGTACCACAGCACCTCGTGCATCGGCTGGTAGCTCAGCGTCTCGTAGGGCCGCTGGAAACGCGGGTCCTTGGCCTGGCCGATCCAGCGCCGCACGGTCGCGTCGAAGGCCTCGATGCTCTGCCCGCTCTGCGCCGCGAGCAGCAGTTCGAGCAGCGCGCGCTCGCCGCCCGCCATCGCCCGGCGCAGGTCGCCCTCGAGGACCGCCTTGAACGGTTCCTTGTCCTTCCACTCCGGGTGCTGCGGTGCCAGCGCCTTGATCCGGTCGAAGACGAACACCAGCTGGATGTACATCGGGTACTCGAGCCACAGCGTGCCGTCGTTGTCGAAGACGGCGATGCGTTCCGCCGGCGCGACGTAGTCCTTGCTGCCCTCGGTGCTGACCGCACGCACGAAGTCGATGATGCGCTGCTTGGCCGGCCCGGCGTGCCACGACGGCAGCGGGTCGGCCGCCGGCGCCGGCGGCATCGGTGCGCAGGCGGCGAGGGCGGTGGACAGGACGACCGCAGCGAGCCAGCGGCGGCGCGTGAGCAGGGCATGCAGCGGGCGAAGGTTCATCGGGCCGTTCTCCGGCAACGGGGCGCGCCGCATTCTGCCAGCGCCGTCCCGTGGCATCCTTGCTGCCGATGACCGCCGCCGCCACCCGGGCCGCGCAGTTGCGCGACCAGCTGAACCACCACGCGCACCGGTACTACGTGCTCGACGCGCCGGAGATCCCGGATGCCGAGTACGACAAGCTGTTCCGCGAACTGCAGGCGATCGAGGCCGCGCACCCCGAGCTGCGCACGCCCGATTCACCGACGCAGCGCGTCGGCGGTGCCGTGCTCGACGGCCTGGCGCCGGTTCGGCATGCCGTGCCGATGCTGTCGATCCGCACCGAGACCGACACCACGGCCGAGGGGGCCCGCGCCTTCGACGCGCGGGTGCGTCGCGAGCTCGAGCTGCCGGCCGATGCGCCGCCGGTCGAATACAACGCGGAGCTGAAGTTCGACGGCCTGGCGATCGGCCTGCGCTACGAGCACGGCCTGCTGGTGCAGGCGGCCACCCGCGGCGACGGCGAGACCGGCGAGGACGTGACGCAGAACGTGCGCACGATCGGCCAGGTGCCGCTGCGGCTGCGCGGCGACGCCCCGCCGCTGATCGAGATCCGCGGCGAGGCCTACATGCGGCGCGACGACTTCGAGCGGCTGAACGAGCGCCAGCGCGCCGCCGGGGCGAAGACCTTCGTCAACCCGCGCAACACGGCGGCCGGCGCGATCCGCCAGCTCGATCCGGCCGGCCTGGCCGACAAGCGCCTGAGCTTCTTCGCCTACGGCCTGGGCGAGATCGGCGGCTGGGACCAGCCGGCGACACACAGCGCGACGCTGGACGCGATCGCGGCCTTCGGCGTGCCGGTCAGCGCCGATCGCGCCGTGGTGCATGGTGCCGAGGGGCTGGTCGCCTTCCACCAGCGGATCGCGGCCCGGCGCGATGCATTGCCGTTCGACATCGACGGCGTGGTCTACAAGGTCAACTCGATCGCGCTGCAGCAGCGGCTCGGCTTCGTCACCCGCGAGCCGCGCTGGGCGGTGGCGCACAAGTACCCGGCGCAGGAGCAGTTGACGCGGCTGAACGGCATCGAGATCCAGGTCGGCCGCACCGGCAAGCTGACGCCGGTGGCCAAGCTCGAGCCGGTGTTCGTCGGCGGCACGACGGTGAGCAACGCGACGCTGCACAACCTGTTCGAGCTGCGGCGCAAGGGCGTGCGCGTCGGCGACACGGTGATCGTGCGCCGCGCCGGCGACGTGATCCCCGAGATCGTCGGCCGGATCGTCGAAGCACGGCCGGGCTACGTGCCGAACTTCCGCATGCCGAAGTCGTGCCCGGTGTGCGGCAGCGCGGTGCAGCGCGAGCAGGGCGGCATCGACCACCGCTGCACCGGGGGCCTTTTCTGCGCGGCGCAGCGCAAGCAGGCGATCCTGCACTTCGCCGGCCGGCGCGCGCTGGACATCGAGGGCCTGGGCGACAAGCTCGTGGACCAGCTGGTCGACGGCGGCATCGTGCGCACGCTGCCCGAGCTGTACAGGCTCGGCGTCGCCAAGCTCGCCGCGCTGGAGCGCATGGCCGACAAGAGCGCGGCCAACCTGGTCGCGGCGCTGGAGAAGAGCAAGCGCACGACCCTCGCGCGCTTCCTGTACGCGCTCGGCATCCGCCATGTCGGCGAAGCCACCGCGAAGGACCTGGCGGCGCACTTCGGCCGCCTCGACCGCGTGCTGGACGCGAGCGAGGCGCAGCTGCTGGAGGTGAACGACGTCGGCCCGGTGGTCGCGAAGAGCATCCACACCTTCTTCGACCAGCCGCACAACCGCGAGGTGGTCGAGCAGCTGCGCGCCGCCGGCATCCAATGGGATGAGCACGACGGCGCGGCCGCAGGTGCGCCGAAACCGCTGGCCGGGCTGAGCGTGGTGCTGACCGGCACGCTGCCGACGCTGACGCGCGACGAGGCGAAGGCGCTGCTCGAGGCCGCCGGCGCGAAGGTGGCCGGGTCGGTGTCGAAGAAGACGAGCTACGTCGTTGCCGGCGCGGAGGCCGGGTCCAAGCTCGACAAGGCGCGCGAGCTCGGCGTGCCGGTGCTGGACGAGCAGGGGCTGCGTCGTCTGCTCGCGCGCGGCCCCTGATCGCCGGGGTCGGCGCGGGGCCCGGCGCGCCGCGCTCGGCTGCGCCCTGAACCGCGAAGGCAGCGCCCGTGCGCGATCCGCTCCGCGCGGGCGCCTCAGCGTGCCACGTCAAGGCTGCGGAACGCCTGTCGGCCCGGCGGCCGGTCCTTGCAGGCGACCCCTTCGGTCTCGATGCCGCCGTCGTCGCTGAGCAGCTGCCACTCGCCGCTGCCGGGCCAGGCGAACAACGCCTCCGGCCGCAGATCCTTCAGCTCGGCGCCCGGCAGCCGCTGCGGCGCGTCGACGGCCCGGCCGGACCAGCGGAACAGCACGAAGTCGCCGGCATCGGCCACCGGCCCGGCGACGATCAGGTAGCCGTCGGCAACGCGCTCGATGCTGCGCACGCCGCGGCCGCCGAGGTCGACCGCGATCGGCGCGCCGAAGCGTGCGGCCTCGCCGCGCAGCAGTTCGTCCGGGTTCAGCAGCGGCACCAGCAGCGCACGCCCTTCGCGCAGCGGGTTGCGAAAGCCGATCAGCAACTGGCCGTCGGCCGTGTCCGCCAGCCCTTC
>JAFLDG010000069.1 GCA_017302495.1 Burkholderiales bacterium | reverse complement strand
GTCGACGCCGCGTGGACCTTCGCGAACGACCTGCTGAAGCATCCCGAGCAGGTGGTGGCGACGCGCTTCAACTCGGTGGTGTCGGCGCACCGGGTGTTCGACACGCGGCGCTTCGCGGCGAGCGAGTTCGACCAGATCCGCCGGCTCGTTGCCGGCGCGACCGTCGGCGATGCGGTGCTCGCGGTCTGCGGCGATGCGCTGCGCCGCCATCTGCTCGCGCTCGGCGAGCTGCCGGAGCCCGGCCTGAGCGCGATCACGCCGATGCCCGACCCCGCGCGCCAGGCCGAACCGGGGCACGCGCCGGCGCTCGCCTGGCAGCGCGTGCCGCTGCACACCGACCTGGCCGACCCCGTGGCGCGGCTCGGCGCGATCGCGGCCTGGACCGCGAAGTTCGGCCCGGCCGGCGCCGACGGTGCGGCCGCGCAGGGCCAGCACGCGGCCGCGGCCACGCTCGCCGCCAGCGGCAAGATGCAGGGCCTGCTCGGCCTGGGCGCCGGCCGCCGCGTGCCGGCCGCGGCCTGCATGATCACCAACGTCGCCGGGCCGGACGTGACGCTGTACCTGAACGGCGCGCGCATGACCTACTTCTCGGCGATCATGCCGATCAGCGACGGCATGGGGCTGGTGTTCGCGGTCACCAGCTACGACGGCAAGGTGATCGTCTCGCCGACCTCGTGCCGCGAGCTGCTGCCCGACCCGGAGGGCTTCACCCAGCACCTGCGCGATGCGTTCCAAGACCTGCTCGCACGCGCGCGTGCGGGCGGGGCGCCGAAGAAGCCGGCGCTCAGATCGGCACGGCCTCGTGCGTCAGCGCGCGATGCAGCAGGCCCGCCACGCCCGACGGCGCGTAAGGCCGCCAGTCGTCCTCGGGCTGGGCGAGGCGGTCGGCCACGATCTGCAGCACCAGCGGGTTGAAGCCCAGGCCGACGTGGCTGCCCCAGACGCGGATGTTCTCGTGCCGCGCCGGGTCGCCGTCGATCGTCGCCTCCTGCGGCGGCACGACGCCGTCGCTGAGCGAATAGAGGCAGCTCACCGGCACCGGCAGCGCGGCCCGGTCGCGCAGGCTCTTCGCCCGCGGCTGCATCGAGTGCGCGGCCGCGCCCATCGGGTGCGCGATCAGCCGGTACAGCGCCTTGACCAGCGGCGGCGCCGCGCTGCCCGAGGCGTCGACCGTCACCGGGCTGCCGAGCGTGACCACGCAGCGCACGTCCTGCGGGCACTGGTGCGCGCCGTAGAGCGCGAACACGCCGCCCAGGCTCCACCCGACCAGGCTGACCTTGCGCCCGCTCTCGTGGTGCAGGTAGCGGATCTTGCTTTCGATGGCCGACGCATGGCCCGGGCGGAAGCCGACGTTGCGCCCCAGGCCCCAGGTCTGCACCGCGTAGCCGCGGTTGTGCAGGTAGGTCTCGAGCGCGATCAGCGTGCCTTCGCTGCCCATGAAGCCGGGCAGCAGCAGCACCGGATGGCCGTCGCCCATCGGCGCGTGCATCAGCAGCGGCAGCGCGTAGGGGATCGACGCCGCCTCGAACAGTGCGCGCGTCTCGAGCAGCTGGGCGAGCAGGCTCGGCCGGCCCTCGTGCGGGTGTCGCTGCGCCATCGGTGCGGGTCTCCGTCGGGATTTTCGGCAAGCGCCCGCTTGCCCTTAATCGCACCATAGCACGCCGGGGCCGGGGCGACGGCCTCCGTTCCGGGTGGCCGCGGCGCCGCCGTGACTGCCGCGCGGCCGTCGGGGGAGGATCAGGTCGGGTAGGTTCCGGGCCGCAGGATCGAGCGGTCGACCTCGGCCAGCCGGGTGTGGCCGCAGAAGGCCATCGTCACGTCCAGCTCCTTGTGGATGATCTGCAGCGCCTTCAGCACGCCGGCCTCGCCCATCGCACCCAGGCCGTAGACCATCGCGCGGCCGATCATCGTGCCGCGCGCGCCGAGCGCCCAGGCCTTGAGCACGTCCTGGCCGGAGCGGATGCCGCCGTCCATCCAGACCTCGAGCTTCGAGCCGAGCGCGTCGACGATCGGCGGCAGCGCCTCGATGCTCGACGGCGCGCCGTCGAGCTGGCGGCCGCCGTGGTTGCTGACGACGATCGCGTCCGCGCCGTGCTCGGCCGCGAGCAACGCGTCCTCGACCTCCATGATGCCCTTCAGGATCAGCTTGCCGCCCCACTGCTGCTTGACCCATTCGACGTCGGGCCAGGACAGGCGCGGGTCGAACTGCTCGTTGGTCCAGGCGGCGAGCGAGCTCATGTCGCTGACGCCCTTGACGTGACCGACGAGGTTGCCGAACGAGCGCCGTTTCGTGCCCGCCATGCCGAGGCACCAGCGCGGCTTGGTCATCAGGTTGACGATGTTCGCCAGCGTCGGCCGCGGCGGCGCGGTCAGGCCGTTCTTCAGGTCCTTGTGGCGCTGGCCGATCACCTGCAGGTCCAGCGTCAGCACCAGTGCGCTGCACTGCGCGGCCTTGCAGCGCTCGATCATGCGCGCCATCGCGTCGCGGTCGCGCATCATGTACAGCTGGAACCAGAACGGGGCCTGCGTGGCCGCGGCGATGTCCTCGATCGAGCAGATGCTCATCGTCGACAGCGTGAACGGGATGCCGAAGGCCTTCGCCGCCTTCGCCGCCAGGATCTCGCCGTCGGCATGCTGCATGCCGGTCAGCCCCACCGGCGCGATCGACACCGGCATCTTCGCGTCGCAGCCGACCATCTTCACCGCGGTCGTGCGGTTCTCCATGTTCACCGCGACGCGCTGGCGCAGCTTGATGCGCTGGAAGTCGCTCTCGTTCGCGCGGTAGGTGCCTTCGGTCCACGAACCCGAGTCGGCATAGTCGTAGAACATGCGCGGCACGCGCTTCTCGGCCAGCACGCGAAGGTCCTCGATGTTGGTGATCACGGTCATCGCTCGTCCGCAGTTCCCGGTCGGTGGGCGGAGATGCTAGCCCGAAGGCCGCGCGGCATCCGGACGGCCGCGGCAGACGGGTCGGCTGCGGGCGGAAGCAACGGGCCGGCGCGGCCGGAGGCTGTGCCGTGAAGGGCCGGCTCCGTGCCGGCCCGGCAGGTCGCGAGGGGCGCGGTCAGGCCGGGCCTGCCGCGCCGCCGCGCCTCACTTCGGCAGGACGACGGTATCGATGACGTGGATCACGCCGTTGTCGGCGACGATGTCGGTCTTGATGACCTTGGCGTTGTCCACCATCACGCCGCCGGCGGTGGCGACGGTCAGCTCACCGCCCTGCACGGTCTTCACCTTGCCGGGCTTCACGTCCTTGGCCATCACCTTGCCCGGCACGACGTGGTAGGTCAGCACCGCCGTCAGCTTGGCCTTGTCGGCCAGCAGCGCGTCGAGGTCGGCCTTGGGCACCTTGGCGAAAGCCGCGTCGGTGGGCGCGAAGACGGTGAACGGGCCGGGGCCCTTGAGCGTGGTCACCAGGCCCGCCTTCTCCAACGCGGCGGCGAGCGTCTTGAAGTCGCCTGCGGCGACCGCGGTATCGACGATGTCCTTGGCCTGCGCCGCGACGGCAGCGGCGGAGAGGGCGACGATGGCAACGAACTTCTTCATGGCAATGCTCCGGGTTGAGAAAGGTGTTGATCAGGAGGGGCTCGGGTCCGGCGGTCGACGAGGCTGCGCAGAAGGGGGCACGAACCAAGTCGATTCCGAAGACGCCCTTTCTACGGGCGCGAGGTGCCGCCGGATCACCGGCGGCGCGTGCCCCGTTCTCGCGCCCGGTGCCGGGTGCGATGACGGACGGCACGGAGCCAGCCGCGGTTCGCCGGCCGAGGCGTCTGGGACTCTCCGATCCGCTGCTGCAGGTCATCGCGGCCCGCGGGAGCCGCCCACGAGTGGCCGGATTCTTCGGTTGGCGTCCGGGGCCCGCGCGTGCCTCAGCCTGGAATACCGCCCGCAGGGTTCGGCGCGCGCGCCCGGTCCGGGAGAACGGCGCGGGGCGGCGGTCGGGACGGGCGCTGCCAGCGTCGGTGCCCCTGCCGTCGCGCGCGTGGCGTTTGAGGTCCCGGGACACGACCGCCCGGCCACGGCCGGCCGGGTCGCCAGGGAATGGTGTCCCCGGGGGTCATGCCGTGGAAGGCCCTGCATGGCGCGCGCCGGCACCGGGCCGACGGGCGCACAGGCGCTCCAGCGGAACCACCAGGTCGCCCGGCGGGAGCTGCGGCGCCTTGATGCCGAGCCGCAGACCCACGGCGGCGACGACCAGGGCCGAGCCCACCGGCCAGGCGGCCGCCCACAGGGCGCCGGCCGTAAGCACCGGCCCCGGCACCCAGGGCAGCGCCACGCCGATGACCACCAGCGCCCCCCAGGGCAGCGCCAGCCCGCGGCTGCCGCCGTGGGCGACTTCGGCCGCGAGCAGCAGCAACAGCCGGGTCATCAGCAGTGCCGTGCCCACGGCCGCTAGGGCCAGCCAGGCGCCGAACTCGAACCCGGGCAGCGCCGGCAGCGCGGCCTTCAGTTGCAGCTTGGCCGCCATGCCGCTGGTGAACGGCGCCCCGGCCAGGGCCAGGGCGGGGAGCGCCATGCCGGTCAGGACCCAGGCGCGGCCGCCGAAGGCCTTGGCCACGCCTACCCCGAGGAAGAGCGCGCTCTTGGCCAGGGCGTGGTGCAAGGCGTAGAGGCCCACGGCCGGCAGCAACAACGGCCACGACTGCGGCGCCGCGAGGCCCGCGCCGACGCCGAGCGTCAGGTAGCCCATCTGGCTGACGCTGGAATAGGCCAGCAGCACCTTGGCATCGCGCTGCATCAGGCCTGCGGCCACGCCGAGGATCGCCGCGCCGAGACCGGCCACGATCAGGGTGGCGCCCAACTCGGGCGCGGCGTGCCCGAGCGGCAGGAACCGCAGCCAGCCGAGCACCCCGGCCTTGAGCATCACGCCGGAGAGCACGGCGCTCGCCGGCACGGGCGCCACCGGATGCGCGAGCGGCAGCCACATGTGCAGCAGCGGCAACCCGACCTTGACGCCAAAGCCCGCGGCCAGAAGCCATGACGCCGCTTCGGGCAGCGGCATGGCGGCTGCTCCGGACAGGTAGTGGCTGCCGGCCGCATCCACTCGCAGCAGCAGGCCCATCACCAACACGGTCTCTCCGAGGATCGCCATGACGAGATAGATCCTCCCGGCCCGGCGGGCGTCGTTCGAGCGCGCGTGAATCACCAGCCCGTACGCAGCGAAGGTCATCAGCGCGAACAGGAAGTAGAACGATGCCGCATCGGCAGCCAGGCAAAGACCCAGATTGCCGCCCTGCGTGACGAGGAAGAAGGCCCAGAACCCGCGGCGCCGCTCGTCCGACGCGAGGTAGGCCCGCGCGTAGAGGCCGGCGATCAGCCAGACCAGGGCCGTGAAGCCGAGGAACAGACGCCCCGTTTCGTCGAGCGCGAAGCGGCTGCCCAGCAGCAGCCAGGGCAGGTCGAGAGTCAGGCCCGCGGGCGCGGCCAGCGCCGCCAGCAACGCGGGCAGCGGCGCCAGCGGCGCGAGGACGGCCACCCCGCGCCGCAGCGGCATCGGCAGCATTGAACCGGCCGCTAGTGCCGGCGGCAGCAGGAAGACGAGGACCGTCAGGGCGTCCACTGCAGGTACTCCCGATCGGCAATCAGCTGGGCCCAGCCCAGCGGGGCCGGCCCCGCGGCCGCGAACAGCCCGCTCGCCACGACCGCGGCGGCCGTCGCCAGCGGCGGCAGCAGCAGCAGCACCGAGGTTTCGCGCCAGCCGCGGGCGGCGATGTGTTCCGCCGGCCACGACGCCGGTGCCGGCCGGAACCAGGCGCGATAGAGGATCGGCAGGAAGTAGGCGGCGTTGAGCAGGCTCGAGGCGGCCAGCACCGCCAGCACCCAGGGCATGTCCGCCTCCAGCGCCCCCAGGCCCAGGTACCACTTGCTGATGAAGCCGGCCAATGGGGGCACGCCGATCATGCCGAAGGCGCCGATGGAAAACGCCAGCGTGGTCAGCGGCATGCGCCGCCCCGCGCCGTCCATCTCGCTGACGCGGTGAATGCCCAGGGTCTCGGCGTAGTTGCCGGCGCAGAAGAACAGCGTGATCTTCATGATGCCCTGATGCACCAGGTGGACCAGCCCGCCGATCGTGCCGACCGGGCCGAACAGGCCGATCCCCAGCGCGACGTAGGAGACCTGGCTCACGGTGGAGAACGCCAGCCGCTTCTTCAGATCGTCCTGGCGCAGCGCACGCAGACTGCCCCAGACGATCGTGACGCAGGCGAGGACCGACAGCGGCAGCAGCAGGTTCAGCGACTGCGCGAACTCGACACCGTACACCTCGTAGACGATGCGCGCGATGCCGAACACCCCCGCCTTGACCACCGCCACCGCATGCAGCAGGGCCGACACCGGTGCCGGTGCCACCATCGCCTGGGGCAGCCAGCCGTGCAGCGGGACGAGCGCCGCCTTGACGCCCACGCCGGCGATCAGCAGCAGGAACACGACCTTCAGCTGCCCCGCGTACGGCGCGCCGAGCCCGGCGACGATGCCGCCATGGGCGAACTCGGTGCTGCCGAGCAGGTGATGCAGCCAGACGATGCCGGCGAGCAGCGCGGTGCCGCCGATCAGGGTATAGGCGAGATAGATCGTGCCTCCCTTCATCGCCTTGTCGGTGCCGCGGTGCACGACGAGCGGAAAGGTCGCGAGCGTCAGCAGTTCGTAGAAGACGAAGAACGTGAACAGGTTCGCCGCCATCGCGATGCCCATCGTGGCCGTGACGCACAGGCTGAAGAAGCCGAAGAAGCGCGAGCGGTGGGGCGCGCCTTCGAGGTAGCCGATCGCGTAGAGCGTGGTGAACAGCCACAGGACGGTGGACAGGGTCAGGAACAACAGGCCCAGCGCATCGGCCTTGAACGCGAGGTCCAGACCGGGCAGCACGGCGAAGCGCACGCCGTAGGCCTCGCCGGCGGCCACGCCTGCCAGCAGGACGCCGACCAGACCCAGCTTGGCAAAGGCGCCGAGCAGGTTCAGGACGGTGCGCACGCCGACCGCGGATTCCGGCAACGCGAAGATCACAAGCCCCGGCAGCAGCGACGACGCCAGCACGGCGAGCGGCAGCCATTCGTGCATCGTCATGCACCCCGCTCCAGCAACTGCATCAGTTCCACCCCGCGCAGGCCGAGCAGCACGCTCGCGGCAGCCAGCGCGAAGGCGCTCCACTCGAGCGTGCGCGGCACGGCGGCGGCGGCCGGGGCGGCCGGCGCGAGCAGGAACGCCTGGCGCAGCACGCGGAACACGTACACCGCCGCCAGCAAGCCGCCGGCAAGCGCGACGACGGCGATGGGCCAGTGGCCTTGCGCCAGCGCCGCCTCGATGATCTGCCACTTGGCGAGGAAGCCGGAAGAAGGGGGCAGGCCCATCAGCGTCATGCCGGCCAGGCCGAAGGTGAACAGCGTCAACGGCAGGCGCGCGACGGTACCCGCCAGCCCGGCGACCGTGTCCTGCCCGGTCGCCCTGATCAGCACCCCCGCCGCCGCGAACATGCCGGCCTTGGCCAGCCCGTGCGCGAACACCTGCATCACGCCGGCCCGCAGCGCCAGCGGGTGGGCCAGCAGCGGAAAGATCAGGAACAGATAGCCGAGTTGCGCCACCGTCGAATACGCGATCAGGCGCTTGAGCCTGGCGGCACGGATGGCCTGCCACGAGCCCCAGAAGATCGCCGCCGAGCCCAGGGCCGCCAGCAGCCAGGCGAAGGCCGGCAGCACCGCCTGCAGCGGCCCGAGCCACAGCCGCAGGATCAGGTAGAAGGAGCCTTTGACGACCAGCGCGGAGAGCAGCGCGGACACCGGCGCCGGTGCGCCGCCATGCGCCGGCGGCAGCCAGAAGTGGAAAGGGAAGAGCGCCGACTTGAGCATCAGGCCGGCCACCATCAGCGCGCCGGCGATCCAGACCAGCCGCGGGGCTTCGGCCGTCACCAGCGGCACCAGGGTGGCGATCGACACCGTGCCGTAGCTGCCGTAGATCAGCGCGACCCCGATCAGGTAGGCGCCCGAGCCGACCATCGTCGCGAACAGGTAGCGCAGCGCGGCCGCCACCTGCGGCGCCCCGCCGCCGGCCGCGACCAGGCCCACGGCGGCCAGCCCTACCAGCTCGAGCGTGACATAGAGGTTGAACAGGTCGGCGGAAAGGAACAGGGCATTGAGTCCTGCGACCAGGAAGCCCGTCAACGGCCAGAACCAGGCGGTGGCAGGGTCGCCGGCCTTGAAGTAGCTTCGGGCAAAGATCGCCAGCGGCAGCGCGACGCACTGGGCGAGCAGCAGCATCGCCGCCGACAGGCCATCGGCCCCCAGGTCGATGCCCAGCGGCGCGCCCCAGCCGCCGACGGCATGGGCAAGCGCTCGCCCGGCCGTGCCGACCTCCCGCGCCAAGCCGAAGGCGAGCCCGAGCTGCAGCGCGAGCCCGGCGATCGCCGCCCAGGCGCCGCGCCCCGGCCCGAGCAGGAAGGCGAGCGTCGCCCAGCCGAGCGGCAGCAGGATCAGCCAGACGGTCGGATCAGGCATCCGCATCGTCCGGCAGTTCGAGGCGACCTGTCAGGGCGTGGAGCCGGCGCACCAGGGCCAGGGCCAAGGCGGTGGCGGCAACGGCCACGACGATGCCGGTCAGCACCATCGCCTGCGGTACCGGATCGGGCACGCCATCGCGCTGGGCCAGTCCGATCAACACCAGGAACGCGCCGTTGCCCATCAGGTTGAAGGCGAGGATGCGTCGCAACAGGTGGCCGGCCAGCACCACGCCCGCCACGCCCAGCGCGAACAGGCCGACTCCGACCAGCGCGAACAGCAGACCGCCCGTCATGGCCCGTCGATCTCGTTCCGCGACAGGAAAAGGAACAGGCCCGCGAGAATCAGGCCGAGCGAAACCGTCAGGCTCGCCTCGATCAGCAGGATCAGCCTGCCCGCCGCCTCGGCGGGGTACTGGAGCAGCGCACCCTGCGCGAGCAGCCCCGCCGCGACCGCGAAAAACACCGCGAAGCCGGCGGCAAGCCCGAAGCGCAGCCGCAGACAGGGGGTACGCCAAGCCGGCACCAGTCCGACCAGATGCAGCAGCACGGCAGCGGCCGCCAGCACGGCCCCGGCCTGGAAGGCCCCGCCGGGCCGGAACGCCCCGGCCCAGAGCAGATACACGGCGAGGACGACCATCAACGGTGCCGCCAGCCGCGCGAGCGACTGCAGCACCGGGTGGCCCGCGCGCGGCCGTGACGCGCCCGCTTCACCGTCCACCGCGAGGATCGCCAGCAAGGCCAGGAGCAGCACGGCGATCTCGAGCAAGGTGTCGTAGCCGCGAAAGTTGAGCAGGACGGCCGTGACCGGATGGCTGACGCCGCTCTGCGCCAGATTCGCGGCCACGGGCACGCGCAGGTCGACGGCAGCCGGCCCGAGGTCGAGGATCGCCGCGGCGAGGGCGCCGACGAAGGCGAGGGCGAGCCCGACGACACCGATCCGCTTCATGGCCGATCCTTGCTCCGCGCCAGCGCGCCATAGGCATCGAGCAGCAGGGCACCGGTGAGGCCGGCGCCGATGGCCGCCTCGGCCAGCCCGATGTCGGGCGCCGCGAGCCGCGCCCAGGCGAGCGCCATCAACAGGCCGAAGGCGATGAACTGGACGAGGGCGCGGTCCAGACTCGGCGTCGTCAGCGCACGCCAGCCGCTCCACAGCAGCGCGAGCCCGAGCAGCAGGTCGAAGGCGAGCGTCATCGCCCCTGCTCCCGACGCCACGGCGGGATGCCGAGCGTGTGGGCGCGGCGCGCGATGGCGAAGCCCACGCCGGCGCTTGCGGCCAGCACGAGCGGCCAGATCAGCAGCAGCTTCAGCGCCACGGCGACGCTGTCGGCCTGGAGCGCGAGCGCCAGCAGCACGCAGCCCAGGCCCAGGTTGTCGGCCTTGGCGAGCGCATGCAGGCGGCTGTAGACGTCGGGAAAGCGCAGCAGGCCGACCGTGCCGGCGAAGAAGAAGAACGCGCCGGCCACCATCAGGAGCCGGCTCAGCCAATCAATCATGATCGTCTCCCGGCGCGTGCCAGGCGCGCTTGGCGAACGTGATGCCGCCGATCGCCGCCAGCAGCGCGAGCACGAGAGCGACGTCGATCAGCGCGCCCCCGCCCCCGGCTGCCGCCAGCAGCACCAGGACCGCGGTGCCGGTGGTGCCGAACAGCAGTGCCGTCAGCATGCGGTCGGCCGGTGTCAGCCCGCGTGCGGCGACGACCATCGCCAGCACCAGGTTGGCGAGCAGGAACAGCGCGACGGCCATCGGCAGCGGGCTCATCGGGCTGCCCGCACGACGTGCGTCGGGACGGGCACTCGGGAGCGGCCCGACACGATCGCCGGGGTACCTCGGGGCTGCGCCCCCCGGTACCCGCCCATGGGGCGGCCCGGCGGGCTCATGCCTTGCTCCCGAAGAGCGCCGCGATGCTCGCCTCGAGGGCCCGCGTGTCGGCGACGACCGGCAGGCGTTCGTCGAGCACGTGCAGGCGCAGGCGCGCGTCGTCCAGATCGACGCCCACGGTGCCCGGCATCAGCCCCAGGACGTAGACCAGCAGGATGCGGGGCGCGCCCGGCGGCAGCGTCACCGCCAGGTCGACGAAGCCCGGCCTCAGGGCGGACCGGCCGCGCAAGGCCATCCCGGCCACCTGCAGCCCGCCGCGGATCGAGTTCCAGAGAAAGTAGCCCAGGAAGCCAGGCACCCCCGCAGGGCGGATGCCGGGGGCGCCCGGCGACAGCAACCTCATGCTTGCCCAGGTCGCCGCCGCGGTGGCGGCGCCGCCGAGCAGCCAGCCGTCGTTGCGACCCTCGGCAAGGATCCACCACAGGACGGCGAACGACAGGCCGCACAGGCCGAGGGTGCGGATCATGGCGTCGCCCCGCCGGTCATCCAGATGCACATCGCTTCCCACCTTTCCCGTCCGATTGCTCCGCCGCGGAACCCGGTCCGGCTTGCCGGGCAGTCTAGGGCAGGCCCGGGCCCTCCCGGCAGCGGCGGTGCGCCGCGACAATGTCGCCCCCCGTTGCCGAGACGGCGCTCCTCGGGCTGCAACCGGCGCTCGCCGGGTCGTGTCGGCGGCAACGACGAACCGCCGCCCCGGAGCGTGATCGGCGCCGCGCACGGTTCCGGGTCCGGCATGAGGCTCCCGGTCACGGCGCGGCGGCGGCCGGGGCGCCCGGACAGCGGGCGCGAGATCGGGCGGCGGGAGCGGCCGCCGGCCATGGCACGATTGCAGCATGCACCCGCCCCGAAGCCCGAGCACCGGCCGGCCGCTGCCGGCCGCCGCCGTGAGGCCGCGCTGGCAGCGCATGCTGTGGCTGGCCTTCGGCGCGCTGAGCCTCGTCACCGGCATCGTCGGCGCGTTCCTGCCGGTGCTGCCGACGACGCCGTTCGTGCTGCTCGCGGCGTTCGGCTTCTCGCGCGGCTGCGACCGCTGCGAGCGCTGGCTGCTCGAGCACCGCCGCTTCGGGCCGATGGTGCAGGACTGGCGACGCAACCGGGCGGTGCCGCTGCGCGCCAAGCAGCTCGCGGTGGTGACGATGGTGCTCGGCTCGGCCTGGGCCTGGTGGACGCTGCCGTCGCCTTACCGCTGGCTGCCCGGCATCGTCTGCCTCGTGGTCGGCACCTGGCTCGTGCGCCTGCCGACGGCGCCGCCGCGCACCTGAGCGGCGCCGCGCCGCCGGGGCAGAGGCGATTGCACTTGACGCGGTTCAACGCCGGCGCCGCGCCGGCCGCCCAGAATGGCCGACCTTCCGGAGAGCCACCGATGTCCCCACCCCAAACGACCCTGGCCGAACGCCTGCTGCACGCGCTGCGCGACCGCGGCGCGACCGAAGTCTTCGGCATCCCCGGCGACTTCGCGCTGCCGCTGTTCGGCGAGTTCGAGCGCGCCGCCGTGCTGCCGCTGCACACGCTGTCGCACGAGCCGGCGGTCGGCTTCGCCGCCGACGCCGCGGCGCGCATGCGCGGCGGCCTGGGCGTGGCCGCGGTCACCTACGGCGCCGGCGCGCTGAACCTGGTGAACGCGGTCGCCGGCGCCTATGCCGAGCGGGTGCCGCTGGTCGTGCTGTCGGGCGCGCCGGCCGCGCACGAGGCGGCGAGCGGCCTGCTGCTGCACCACCAGGTCAAGGCGCTCGATTCGCAGTGGCGCGTCTACGCCGAGATCACCGCCGCGCAGGCGCGGCTCGACGACCCCGGGCGCGCGCCGCAGCAGATCGCCGAGGTGCTCGATGCCGCGCTGCGGCTGCAGCGCCCGGTGTACCTGGAAATCCCGCGCGACATGCCGACGCGGCCCTGCGCCGCGGTGCCGGTGCTGCCGCCGGTGCTGCCCGATGCGGACGCGCTCGACGCCTGCGCCGACGAACTGCTGCAGCGGCTCGGCGCGGCGCAGCGGCCGGTGCTGATGGTCGGCGTCGAGATCCGGCGCTACGGCCTCGAGGCCCGCGTCGCCGAGCTGGCGCGCCGGCTGCGCATCCCGGTGGTCACCAGCTTCATGGGCCGCGGCCTGCTCAGCGACACCGCCGCGCCGCCGCGGGGCACCTATCTCGGCCTGGCCGGCGACCCCGAGGTGAGCGCGCAGGTGGAGCAGTCCGACGCGCTGTGCCTGCTCGGCGTGATCGTGTCCGACACCAACTTCGCGGTCTCGGCGCGGCGCATCGACCTGCGCCACGCGATCGTCGCGCTCGAGGGCCGGGTCACGATGGGCCATCACCACTATCTCGAGCTGCCGCTGACGGCGCTGGTCGAGCGGTTGCTGGCGCGGCTGCGCGAGGTGCCCGCCGCGCCCGACCTGCTCGCCGTGCCCGGTGCACCCGGCGGCCGCAGCGGTGCCGCGCCGGGAGCCCACCCGGCCGCTGCCCCGCCCGTGCCCGCGGCCGCGGCGACACCGGCTGCCGCGGCGGCCGACGACGCACCGGTGCGGCCGCTCGACATCGCCGCCGCGCTCGGCCGGCTGTTCGCAGCGCACGGGCCGATGCCGCTCGCCTGCGACGTCGGCGACTGCCTGTTCACCGCGCTCGAGCTGACGCAGGGCGCGCTGATCGCCCCCGGCTACTACGCCGGCATGGGCTACGGCGTGCCGGCCGGGCTCGGGCTGCAGGCGGCCACCGGGCAGCGGCCGGTGGTGCTGGTCGGCGACGGCGCGTTCCAGATGACCGGCTGGGAGCTGGGCAACGCCCGCCGCTACGGCTGGGACCCGATCGTGCTGGTCTTCAACAACGCGTCGTGGGAGATGCTGCGCGCGTTCCAGCCTGCCTCGCGCTTCAACGCGCTCGGCACCTGGGACTTCGCATCGATGGCCGCCGGCATGGGCGGCGACGGGCACTGCGTGCGCACGCGCGCCGAACTGCAGGCCGCGCTGGCGCAGGCGCATTCGACCCGCGGCCGCTTCCAGCTGCTCGACATCCGCATCCCGCCGGGTGCGCAATCGCCGACGCTGGAGCGCTTCGTCGCGGCGGTGAAGCGGCTGTCGATGCCGGGTTGAGGCGACACGGCCTTCGGTCGCAGGCCTTGTGTCGCGCGTCGATGGGAACCGCCCGGCCCAGGCGGGAAGCGCCGGGCGACCCGGGGTGGGTGTCGGCACCCGGGCCGATTTCCGATCCGCACCGCAAGGTGGTGGGCTGCAGCCCACGTTCCACACGCGTCACTCACTCTGTCGCATTGCCTTCTCGGCCGCTGTCGTCCGCGCCCGGCATGACATGGGATGGCGTCACGCTGCGTGTAACGGCTGAACCACCAAGCGAACGCCAAGGGCGGTGCACACTCGACTGACCGTGTCGAACCGCGGCGCACTGCCGGGACGCAAGGCCTTGTACAGCGCTTCCCTCGTTATGCCTGCCGCCTTGGCAATATCGGTCATGCCACGAGCGCGGGCGATGTCACCCAGCGCCGCAGAAAGCAGCCCCGCGTCATTGGCCTGCAGGATGTCGGTCAGGTAAGCGGCAATGGCCTCTTCGCTGTCGAGGTAAGGAGCGGCATCGAATGCCGGCAACTCGTCAACCTTGATTCGCGTGCCCATCTTCGTTTCCTCTGTTAATCCAGCAGAGCGGCCAGAGCCTTCGCGCGCCTGATGTCGCTCCTCTGGGTGCCTTTGGACCCGCCAGCGAGCAGGACGACAAGCTGGCGGCCGCGCTGCGTGAAGTAAACGCGCC
Organism: Burkholderiales bacterium; assembly: GCA_017302495.1. Lineage (GTDB taxonomy): Bacteria > Pseudomonadota > Gammaproteobacteria > Burkholderiales > Burkholderiaceae_C > Rubrivivax. The sequence continues at coordinate 607 of JAFLDG010000069.1, read as the reverse complement.
ATCCGGCCCCGACATGGATGCGAAGCTCGGAGACGCCGTCACCAACCGGCTCCACATCGCCGAAAAGACCTCGCTCCAGCCGCTTGATTCGGGCGACCACAACGCCGCGTGTCGTGGCATCCAGCATCTGGTCGAGCCAGGCGGTGAACTCAGGGAGCGCCTTGACGGTGAACACTGAAGAAGTGTAATCGAACGACTACGATCCATCAAACCCATCTGACCCGTCTGGACGGGAGGTCAACCTCGAGGGCGTTTGAAAGTCGGCGCCACGGGTGTCAATGGCCTCAACGGCTTTTCTGGCCTGTCGGGTAATTCCCGGATTCCGATGGTTGGCGTCTTCGCCGATGCCGACCCCCTTCGGCATCGCCGCGCCGGCCACGCTGACCTTTGACTACAACAATTTGTCGAACTTCGCGCCGATGCTCATCGGGTCTTCTACATCGGCGACGGTCGCACCGGTTACAACGCTTCCGCTGACGGCGCTGGTCGAGCGGTTGCTGGCGCGGCTGGGCAACACGCCCGCCGCGCGCGACAGGCTCGCCGTGCCCGGTGCACCCGATGGCCGCAGCGGAGCCGCGCCGGACGGCCACCCGGCCGCTGCGCCGCC
>JAFLDG010000068.1 GCA_017302495.1 Burkholderiales bacterium | reverse complement strand
CTCGGCCGGGGTCGCGCGCGCCGCGGCGGCCGCCGCCGCGTCGCTCTCGATCAGCGCGAGCAGGTGGAAGACCTGCGCCACGTCGTCGGCCGACACCTCGGTGACGTAGGCGCCGCGCCGCACCCTCATCGTCACCAGGCCCTCGACCGCCAGCACCTTCAGCGCCTCGCGCAGCGGGGTGCGGCTGATGCCGTACTCGGCCGCGAGCTTCTGCTCGTCGATCCAGGTGCCGGGCGCCAGCTCGCGGGCCAGGATGCGCGCGCGCAGCCGCTCGGCGACCATCTCGTACAGCGGGCGCGGGACCAGCAGGCGGTCGTTCATCGTCAGGGTGGGTTCAGCCAATCTGGATATTGTATTCATAATTATAGCTCGCTAGAATTCCGCCCGTGCGATCCGCCGGCCGAGCCCTGCGCAGGGGTCGGCCCGGCGCCGCAGGGCCGCCGCAGCCGGCGGCCGCCGCCCCACCGAAGCCGCAGGAACCGACGATGTCCGCTCCCGATCCATCCGCCCCCGCCATGCTCGAGCAATGGGCCCGCAGCGCCGCGAAGTCGGCACCCGGCGGCGGCCTCGGCGGCCTGAACTGGATCACGCCCGAGGGCATCGTCGTCAAGCCGCTGTACACGGCGGCCGACCTCGCCGGCCTGCCGTACACCGACACGCTGCCCGGCTTTGCGCCCTTCATCCGCGGCCCGCAGGCCACGATGTACGCGGTGCGGCCGTGGACCATCCGCCAGTACGCGGGCTTCTCCACCGCCGAGGACAGCAACGCCTTCTATCGCAAGAGCCTGGCCGCCGGCGGGCAGGGCGTCAGCGTGGCCTTCGACCTGGCGACGCACCGCGGCTACGACAGCGACCATCCGCGCGTCACCGGCGACGTGGGCAAGGCCGGCGTGGCCATCGACAGCGTGGAGGACATGAAGATCCTGTTCGACGGCATCCCGCTGGACCGTGTGTCAGTGTCGATGACGATGAACGGCGCGGTGCTGCCGGTGCTGGCCGGCTACGTGGTGGCGGCCGAAGAGCAGGGCGTGTCGCAGGACAAGCTGAGCGGGACCATCCAGAACGACATCCTCAAGGAGTTCATGGTCCGCAACACCTACATCTACCCGCCCGAGCCGAGCATGCGGATCATCGGCGACATCATCGAGTACACGGCCAAGCACATGCCGAGGTTCAACTCGATCAGCATCTCCGGCTACCACATGCAGGAGGCGGGCGCGAACCAGGCGCTGGAGCTGGCCTTCACGCTGGCCGACGGCAAGGAGTACGTGAAGACCGCGCTGGCCAAGGGCCTGGACGTGGACGACTTCGCCGGACGGCTGAGCTTCTTCTGGGCGATCGGGATGAACTTCTATCTCGAGATCGCCAAGATGCGCGCCGCGCGCCTGCTGTGGTGCCGGATCATGCAGGGCTTCGGCGCGAAGAATCCAAAGAGCCTGATGCTGCGCACGCACTGCCAGACCAGCGGCTGGAGCCTGACCGAGCAGGACCCGTACAACAACATCGTGCGCACCACCATCGAGGCGATGGCCGCGGTGTTCGGCGGCACGCAGAGCCTGCACACCAACAGCTTCGACGAGGCGATCGCGCTGCCCACCGAGTTCAGCGCGCGCATCGCGCGCAACACCCAGCTGATCCTGCAGGAGGAGACGCACATCACGAACGTGGTGGACCCCTGGGCCGGCAGCTACCTGATGGAGAAGCTGACGCAGGAGATGGCCGACAAGGCGCAGGCCATCCTCGACGAGGTCGAGGCGATGGGCGGCATGATCCGCGCCGTCGATTCCGGCTGGGCCAAGCTGAAGATCGAGGCCAGCGCCGCCGCGAAGCAGGCGCGCATCGATTCGGGCCAGGACGTGATCGTCGGCGTCAACAAGTACCGGCTGGCCGTGCATGATGAGATCGACATTCTCGAGGTCGACAACGTCAAGGTGCGCGAAGGGCAGATCGCGCGGCTGCAGCAGATCAAGGCGAAGCGCGACGGGCAGCGTGTGCAGGCGGCGCTGGATGCGTTGACTGCCGCTGCAAAGTCCGGCCAGGGCAATCTTTTGGGGTTGAGCATCGACGCGGTGCGCGCGCGCGCCACGGTCGGTGAGATCAGCGATGCGTTGGAGCAGGTTTTCGGGCGCCACCGCGCCGACATCCAGAAGGTGACCGGTGTGTATGCAGCCGCCTACGATTCCGCTGAAGGGTGGGACAAGCTGAAGGCCGAGATCGCGGCCTTCGCCGAAGAACAGGGCCGGCGCCCGCGCGTGATGATCGCCAAGCTGGGGCAAGACGGACACGACCGCGGCGCCAAGGTCGTGGCCACGGCCTTCGCCGACCTGGGCTTCGACGTCGACATCGGCCCGCTGTTCCAGACGCCCGAAGAATGCGCGCGCCAGGCGATCGAGAACGACGTGCATGCGGTCGGCGTCAGCACGCTGGCCGCCGGCCACAAGACGCTGGTGCCGGCGATCATTGCCGAGCTTCAGCGCCAGGGCGCCGACGACATCGTCGTCTTCGTCGGCGGCGTGGTGCCGCGGCAGGACTACGACTTTCTCTACGCGGCGGGCGTCAAGGGCATCTACGGCCCGGGCACGCCGATCCCGGCGAGCGCGAAGGATGTGCTGGAGCAGATTCGGGCGGCGGCGAGGCAAACATGACGCGCAGGCTGACCAAGGTGTTGTCTGTTTCACTGCCGCCGGAGTTGGAGAAGAAGGTTGGTCTGGCCGCTAGGCACAAAGGGGTCACCCGATCTCAGTTCATTCGCTTGGCTGTGCTCGATGCGCTGGTCGAACAGGGGTCCGGAACCGCGCTTCGCATGAAGGTGCGGTCAGCGCCGTGAAGACCCAGGTCTTCCTCATCGACTACGAGAACGTCCAGCCCGACGTTTTGCCCGCGTTGGCGGTGGAGGACGTGCGCGTTCTGGTCTTCGTCGGCCCGCAGCAGGGACGGTTGCCGTTCGGGTTGGTCGAGGCGATGCAGAAGCTGGGCGCAAAGGCAGAGTACGTGCGCGTGGCGCGGCCGGGCAAGGACGCGCTCGACATGCACCTGGCGTTCCACCTTGGTCGCCTGTGCTGCGAGATGACAGACGCCTACTTCCATGTCATCGCCAAGGACCGCGACTACGACCCGCTGCTTGCACACATCAACCATCCGGTCGAGCGCGCTGCCAAGTGGGAATCCCTGAGCGCGGTGCCGATGCTGCAGCGCTTCAAGGCCACCAGCACGCCTGACCAGGCTTTGGCGGCCCTGCGCTGGCTGACTGAGCGCCCGAAGAACCGTCCCGCCACGCGCAAGACCTTGGTCAACACCTTGACCAAGGCGGTTTTCGCCGATCGCCTCGATGAGGAGGCCATTGCCGCCGTGGTCGCGCTCCTGGAAAAGCGCAAGGTCGTGAAGCTCGACGGCCAGAAGGTGAGCTACGACGCCGACAAGCTGGAGGCGCCGCGTGATTGACGCCATCCTCCACGGCGAGCCGATGGTGCAGCGCCGTGCCATCGCCAAGGCCATCACGTTGCTGGAATCGACGCGCGCGGATCATCGGCAGCGTGCCGATGCACTGCTGGACGCACTGCTGCCGCATGCCGGCCGCGCTTTCCGCCTGGGCATCAGCGGCGTGCCGGGCGTCGGCAAGAGCACCTTCGTCGAGACGCTGGGCCTGTGGCTGATCGCGCGCGGGCACCGCGTCGCGGTGCTGGCGGTGGACCCGTCGAGCAGCGTCTCCGGCGGCTCGATCCTCGGCGACAAGACACGCATGGAGCACCTCTCGGTGCACGAGCGCGCCTTCATCCGGCCCAGCCCCGCTTCGGGCACGTTGGGCGGCGTGGCCGAGAAGACGCGCGAAGCGATGATGGTGGTCGAGGCCGCCGGCTACGACATCGTCATCGTCGAGACCGTCGGCGTCGGCCAGAGCGAGACCGCGGTCGCCGGCATGACCGACCTGTTCGTGCTGCTGCAGCTGCCCAATGCGGGCGACGACCTGCAGGCGATCAAGAAGGGCGTGATGGAGCTGGCCGACCTGGTGGTCATCAACAAGGCCGACATCGATCCCGATGCCGCCACGCGGGCGAGGGCGCAGATCACCTCGGCGCTGCGGCTGATCGGCCAGCACGGGCACCACGACCCGCTGGACGCGACGCTGTGGCAGCCGCAGGTGATCCAGCTCAGTGCGCGCACCGGGCAGGGGGTCGACGCCTTCTGGGGCCAGGTGCAGCGCTTCCGCGAGCAGCAGGCCGCGTCGGGCCGGCTGCTCGCGCGCCGGCACCGGCAGAACCAGGCCTGGATGTGGGAACGCATCGATGCCGGCCTGCGCTCGGCCTTCCGCCACGACCCGGCCGTTCGCCGTGCGCTGCCGGAGCTGCTGCGCCAGGTCGAGGCCGGCGAACTGCTCGGGTCGGTGGCCGCGCGCCGGCTGCTGGCGCTGGCCGGCATCGGCGAACCCCGCGGGGCCGATGTGACGGCCCCGGCCTTGCCCTGATCGAACGAGCACTCACACGAACGAGGACACGACCATGCACGACATCATCGAACAACTCGATCGCAAGCGCGCCGCGGCCCGGCTCGGCGGCGGGCCCAGGCGCATCGACGCGCAGCACGCGAAGGGCAAGCTCACGGCCCGCGAGCGCATCGAGCTGCTGCTCGACGAAGGCAGCTTCGAGGAATGGGACATGTTCGTCGAGCACCGCTGTGCCGACTTCGGCATGGCCGACAACAAGGTGCCCGGCGACGGCGTGGTCACCGGCTACGGCATGATCAACGGCCGGCTGGTGTTCGTCTTCAGCCAGGACTTCACCGTCTTCGGCGGCGCGCTGTCCGAGGCGCACGCCGAGAAGATCTGCAAGGTGATGGACCAGGCGATGAAGGTCGGCGCGCCGGTGATCGGCCTGAACGACAGCGGCGGCGCGCGCATCCAGGAGGGCGTGGCCTCGCTCGGCGGCTACGCCGAGGTGTTCCAGCGCAACGTGATGGCCAGCGGCGTGATCCCGCAGATCAGCCTGATCATGGGCCCCTGCGCCGGCGGCGCGGTGTATTCGCCGGCGATGACCGACTTCATCTTCATGGTGAAGGACAGCTCCTACATGTTCGTCACCGGCCCGGAGGTCGTGAAGACCGTGACGCACGAGGAGGTCACGGCCGAGGAGCTCGGCGGCGCCGGCGCGCACACCACGAAGAGCGGCGTCGCGGACCTCGCCTTCGACAACGACGTCGAGGCGATCCTGATGCTGCGCCGCTTCTTCAACTACCTGCCGCTGAACAACCGCGAGAAGCCGCCGCATCGACCCGGCGCCGACAGCGCCGACCGGATGGACCTGTCGCTCGACACGCTGGTGCCGGACAACCCGAACAAGCCCTACGACATCAAGGAACTGATCACCAAGGTCGTCGACGATGGCGACTTCTTCGAGCTGCAGCCGGACTATGCCAAGAACATCGTCATCGGCTTCGGCCGGCTGGAAGGCTCGACGGTCGGCATCGTCGCCAACAACCCGATGGTGCTGGCCGGCTGCCTGGACATCAAGAGCAGCATCAAGGCGGCGCGCTTCGTGCGCTTCTGCGACGCGTTCGGCATCCCGGTCGTGACCTTCGTCGACGTGCCCGGCTTCATGCCCGGCACCGCGCAGGAGTACGGCGGCATCATCAAGCACGGCGCCAAGCTGCTCTACGCCTATGCCGAGTGCACGGTGCCGAAGGTGACGGTGATCACGCGCAAGGCCTATGGCGGCGCCTACGACGTGATGAGCAGCAAGCACCTGCGCGGTGACGTGAACCTCGCCTGGCCGAACGCCGAGATCGCGGTGATGGGCGCGAAGGGGGCGGTGGAGATCATCTTCCGCGAGGACAAGGGCGATCCCGCGAAGCTGAGCCGCCGCGAGGCCGAATACAAGGCGCGATTCGCCAATCCCTTCGTCGCCGGCGCGCGCGGCTACATCGACGACGTGATCCAGCCGCACGAGACGCGCAAGCGCGTCTGCCGATCGCTCGCGATGCTGCGCGACAAGAAGCTCGACAACCCGTGGCGCAAGCACGGGAACATTCCGCTGTGACCGGCGCGATTCGGTGCCTTACACTGAAGTAAGGAACTTTGCAGGAGCCTATCTCCATGACCACCGCCACGCTCACCAGCAAGGGCCAGATCACCATTCCCGCCGACGTCAGGCGGGCTCTGAACGTGCAGACGGGCGACCGGGTGGAGTTCGTCCAGGTCCAGCCTGGCCGGTTTGAACTGGTCGCTGCCACGCGCTCGGTGCGCGAGTTGAAGGGCATGTTCGGCAAGCCCGCGCGCACGCTCTCGGTCGAGGACATGAACCGCGTGATTGCCGAGCAGGGCGCGAAGGCCGGCCTGCGGTCGGGGCGCGCGAAGTGATCGGCCTGGACACGAACGTCCTCGTCCGCTACGTGCTGCAGGACGATCCGCGCCAATCGGCGCAGGCCAGCCGCCTGATCGAGTCGCTCAGTGCCGAAGAGCCGGGCTTCGTGCCGGTGGTGGTGCTGGTGGAGCTCGCGTGGGTGCTCGGTGCCGGCTACAAGCTTTCACGCGAACAGTTGGCCGCGGTGCTGGAGACCCTGTTGCGCAGCAAGGAGCTGGTGATCGATCGTGCCGACCTGGTAGTGCAGGCGGTGGCGCGGTTCTCCTCTGGCGGCGCCGACTTTGCCGATGCCTTGATCGAGCGCATCGCGATGGCCGCGGGCTGCACGGCGACGATGACTTTCGATCAAGGCGCGGCCAAGGCCGCCGGCATGACGCTGGTGCCCTGAGCCATGGCCGCAATCCACGACCTGATCGCCCTGTTTGACGGAGTTCAATGATGTTCAGGAAAATCCTCATTGCCAACCGCGGGGAAATCGCCTGCCGGGTCATCAAGACCGCGAAGAAGATGGGCATCGCCACCGTCGCCGTCTACTCCGAGGCCGACCGCGACGCGCGCCACGTCGAGCTGGCCGACGAGGCGGTGTTCATCGGCGCCGCGCCCAGCCGCGAGAGTTATCTCGTTGCGGACAAGATCATCGAGGCCTGCAAGGCCACCGGCGCCGAGGGCGTGCACCCGGGCTACGGCTTCCTGTCGGAGAACGAAGCCTTCGCCCGGCGGGTCGAGGAGGAGGGCATCGTCTTCATCGGGCCGAAGCACTACTCGATCGCCGCGATGGGCGACAAGATCGCGTCGAAGAAGCTCGCGCTCGAGGCCAGGGTCAACACCATTCCCGGCTACAACGACGTGATCGAGACGCCGGAGCGGGCGGTGGCGATCGCGCAGGACATCGGCTACCCGGTGATGATCAAGGCCAGCGCCGGCGGCGGCGGCAAGGGCCTGCGCGTCGCGTTCAACGACAAGGAGGCCTTCGACGGCTTCGGCGCCTGCCGCAACGAAGCGCGCGCGAGCTTCGGCGACGACCGCGTCTTCATCGAGAAGTTCGTCGAGAGCCCGCGCCACATCGAGATCCAGGTGCTCGGCGATGCGCACGGCAACTGCGTGTACCTGTGGGAACGCGAGTGCTCGATCCAGCGCCGGCACCAGAAGGTGATCGAGGAGGCGCCGAGCCCGTTCATCAGCGAGGCCGTGCGCCGGGCGATGGGGGAGCAGGCGGTGGCGCTCGCGAAGGCCGTGAAGTACCAGAGCGCGGGCACGGTCGAGTTCGTCGTCGGCCGCGACCAGAGCTTCTACTTCCTCGAGATGAACACCCGGCTGCAGGTCGAGCATCCGGTGACCGAGTGCATCACGGGGCTGGACCTGGTCGAGCAGATGATCCGCGTCGCTGCCGGCGAGCGCCTGGGCTTCACGCAGGGCGACGTGCCGCGCCGCGGCTGGGCGATCGAGTGCCGCATCAACGCCGAGGACCCGTTCCGCGGCTTCCTGCCGTCGACCGGCCGGCTGGTGCGCTACCAGCCGCCGCCGACGACGATGGAGGCGGCGTTGCCGGTGCCCGAGGGCGGCGGCGTGCGCGTCGACACCGGTGTGTACGAGGGCGGCGAGATCCCGATGGTCTACGACTCGATGATCGCCAAGCTGATCGTGCACGGGCTCGACCGCGACGACGCGATCGCCCGCATGCGCGAGGCGCTGAACGGCTTCGTGATCCGCGGTGTGGCGAGCAACATCCCGTTCCAGTCGGCGCTGCTCGCGCACCCGAAGTTCGTCGCCGGCGACTTCGACACCGGCTTCATCGCCGAGCACTACGCGGGCGGTTTCCGCGCCGAGGACGTGCCGCACGACGATCCGGACTTCCTGATCGCGATCGCGGCGGCGGCGAACCGCGCCTACCGCCACCGCGCCGCCGGCATCAGCGGCCAGCTGCCCGGCCACGGCGTGCGCATCGACGACCACTTCGTCGTCGTCGTCAAGGCCGCCGACGGCCAGCACCGCCACCAGCCGGTCGAGGTGCGCTCCGGCGGCGGGCTGCGGGTCACGGTGGGCGAGCGCGTCTACGCGATCGCCAGCGACTGGCGCTTCCGCGACATCCGCGCCACCGGCAGCTGCAACGGCCGGCCCTTCACCGTGCAGGTGGAACGCCATGGGCTGTGGCTGCGCATCGCCCACAACGGCCGCGTGATCGAGGCGATGGTGATGGGCGACCGTGCCTCCGAGCTGATGCGGCTGATGCCGTTCAAGGCACCGCCGGACACGAGCAAGTTCCTGCTGTCGCCGATGCCGGGGCTGCTGGCCGACGTGCCGGTCAAGCCCGGCCAGGCGGTGCAGGCCGGCGAGCGGCTGGCCGTGATCGAGGCGATGAAGATGGAGAACATCCTCACCGCCGCGCAGGACGGCACGGTCGCCGAAGTGCTGGCCGCCAAGGGCGAGAGCCTGGCGGTGGACCAGCCGATCCTGCGCTTCGCCTGAGGAGCCGGTCGATGCGTGCCGCGCGGCCGCTCCGGAGGCACTCGCTCCCCCTCGGGGGGACGGCCGAAAGGCCAAGGGGGTTCCATGACTGACAAGCCCTTCCGCATCCTGGGCATCCAGCAGATCGCGATCGGCGCGCCCGACAAGCAGCGGCTGCGCGCGCTGTGGGTCGATATCTTCGGCCTGCGCGTGAAGAGCAACTTCGTCAGCGAGCGCGAGAACGTCGACGAGGACATCTGCGCGCTCGGGGACGGCGCACACGCGGTCGAGGTCGACCTGATGCAGCCGCTCGACGCCGCCAAGAAGCCCGCGGTGCATGCGACGCCGCTGAACCACGTCGGGCTGTGGGTCGACGACCTCCCGGCGGCCGTCGAGTGGATGAGCGCCCACGGCGTGCGCTTCGCGCCCGGCGGCATCCGCAAGGGTGCGGCCGGCTACGACATCTGCTTCATCCACCCGAAGGGCAACGACGAATTTCCCCTGGGCGGGGAAGGGGTGCTGATCGAACTGGTGCAGGCGCCGCCGGAGGTGGTCCGCGCGCTGGGCTGAAGCAGCGCACGGGGTATCGAGCCGGCGCGGCCGCGCCGGCGCCGATCTGCGGGAAAATACCGGGCTTCGGGCGGCCGGCTGCGGCCGCCCGTCGACCGCCCGCCGCCATGACCGCACGCACCCTGTACGACAAGCTGTGGGACGACCATGTCGTCCACACCGAGGAAGACGGCACCGCCATCCTCTACATCGACCGCCATCTGGTGCACGAGGTGACCAGCCCGCAGGCCTTCGAAGGCCTGCGCCTGGCCGGGCGCAAGGTCTGGCGCACGAGTTCGGTCGTCGCCACGGCCGACCACAACACGCCGACCACCGGCTGGGAGCGCGGCTACGACGGCATCGCCGACCCGACCTCCAAGCTGCAGGTCACGACCCTCGATGCCAACATCGAGGCCTTCGGCGCCGCGGCGTACTTCCCGTTCCTCGACAAGCGCCAGGGCATCGTGCACGTGATCGGCCCGGAGCAGGGCGCGACGCTGCCGGGCATGACGGTGGTCTGCGGCGACAGCCACACCAGCACGCACGGCGCCTTCGGCGCGCTCGCGCACGGCATCGGCACGAGCGAGGTCGAGCACGTGCTGGCGACGCAGACGCTGCTCGCGAAGAAGGCGAAGAACATGCTCGTCGAGGTCGACGGCACGCTGGCCCCGGGAGTGACCGCGAAGGACATCGTGCTGGCCATCATCGGCCGCATCGGCACCGCCGGCGGCACCGGCTACACGATCGAGTTCGGCGGTTCGGCGATCCGCGCGCTGAGCATGGAAGGCCGGATGACGGTGTGCAACATGGCGATCGAGGCCGGCGCCCGCGCCGGCCTGGTGGCGGTGGACGACAAGACCCTGGCCTACGTGAAGGGTCGGCCCTTTTCGCCCACGGGCGTGGAGTGGGATCGGGCGGCCGCCTGCTGGCGCACGCTGCACTCCGACCCCGGCGCGCATTTCGATGCGGTGGTCAAGCTCGACGCCGTGCGGATCCGGCCGCAGGTGACCTGGGGCACCTCGCCCGAGATGGTGCTGTCGATCGAGGACCGCGTGCCCGACCCGGACAAGGAGAAGGACGCGGCCCGGCGCGGCGCGATCGAGCGTGCGCTGGCCTACATGGGCCTGGAGCCGAACAAGCCGATCGCCGACATCCACGTCGACAAGGTCTTCATCGGCTCGTGCACGAACAGCCGCATCGAGGACCTGCGCGCCGCCGCCGCGGTGGTGCGCAAGGTCGGCGGCAAGGTCGCGCCGAACGTGAAGCTGGCCATGGTCGTGCCCGGTTCGGGCCTGGTGAAGGCGCAGGCCGAGGCCGAAGGCCTGCACGAGGTCTTCAAGGCGGCCGGATTCGACTGGCGCGAGCCCGGCTGCAGCATGTGCCTGGCGATGAACGCCGACCGGCTCGAGCCGGGCGAGCGCTGCGCGTCGACCAGCAACCGCAACTTCGAGGGGCGCCAGGGCGCCGGCGGCCGCACGCACCTGGTGAGCCCGGCGATGGCCGCGGCAGCCGCGCTGGCCGGGCATTTCGTCGACGTCCGCCGCATCGCCTGAAGCCGAGGGGAGAGCAACCGATGAAAACACTGCTCACGCTGATCGCGGCCCTGTGGCTGCTGGCCGGCTGCAACACCATTGCCGGCATGGGCAAGGACATCTCGAGCGCGGGCACCAGCATCGAGAACGCCGCCAACTCGAACAAGAAGAAGCAATAGGACCCCGCCGCGATGCAAGCCTTCACCGTGCACCAGGGGCTGGTGGCCCCGCTGGATCGCGAGAACGTCGACACCGACGCGATCATCCCGAAGCAGTTCCTGAAGTCGATCGCGCGCACCGGCTTCGGCCCGAACCTGTTCGACGAGTGGCGCTACCTCGACAAGGGCGAGCCCGGCCAGGATCCGGCCGCGCGCCAGCCGAACCCCGACTTCGTGCTGAACCAGCCGCGCTACCTGGGCGCGTCGGTCCTGCTCGCGCGCCGCAACTTCGGTTGCGGCTCGAGCCGCGAGCACGCGCCGTGGGCGCTCGAGCAGTACGGCTTCCGGGCGCTGATCGCGCCGAGCTACGCCGACATCTTCTACAACAACTGCTTCAAGAACGGCCTGCTGCCGGTGGTGCTGCCCGAGTCGCAGGTCGCGCGGCTGTTCGACGCGGTTGCCGCGTTCCCCGGTTATGCGCTGACCGTCGACCTGCCGCGGCAGGTGGTGGTCGAACCCGACGGCAGCGAGTTGCCCTTCGATGTCGCGCCGTTCCGCAAGTACTGCCTGATCAACGGCTACGACGACATCGGCCTGACGCTGCGCCATGCCGACAAGATCCGCGTCTTCGAGGCCGAACGGCTGGCGCGCTTGCCCTGGCTCGACCACCGGAGCGTCGGATGAAGATCGCGATCCTGCCCGGCGACGGCATCGGCACCGAGATCATGGCCGAGGCCGTGAAGGTGCTGAACGCGCTCGAGCTGCGCTTCGAGACGGAGACGGCGCTCGTCGGCGGTGCGGCCTACGACGCGCACGGCCACCCGCTGCCGGAGAGCACGCTGGCGCTGGCCCGGTCCGCCGACGCGATCCTGTTCGGCGCGGTGGGCGACTGGAAGTACGACAAGCTCGACCGGCCGCTGCGCCCGGAGCAGGCGATCCTGGGGCTGCGCAAGCACCTCGGGCTGTTCGCGAACTTCCGCCCGGCGATCTGCTACGAGCAGCTGACGCACGCGTCGTCGCTGAAGCCGGCGCTGGTGGCGGGGCTCGACATCCTGATCATCCGCGAGTTGACCGGCGACATCTACTTCGGCCAGCCGCGCGGCCGCCGCACCGCGGTCGACGGCCACTTCCCCGGCACCGAGGAAGCCTTCGACACGATGCGCTACAGCAAACCCGAGGTCGAGCGCATCGCGCACGTCGCGTTCCAGGCGGCGCGCAAGCGTGCAGCAGGAAGCGGGCGGTCGAACGCCCGCGGGAAGGTGACCAGCGTCGACAAGGCGAACGTGCTGGAGACCTTCCAGTTCTGGAAGGACGTGGTCACCGAGGTGCACGCGTCGTATCCGGACGTGCAGCTCGAGCACATGTACGTCGACAACGCGGCGATGCAGCTGGTCAAGGCGCCGAAGGCCTTCGACGTGGTGGTCACCGGCAACATGTTCGGCGACATCCTGTCGGACGAGGCGGCCATGCTCACCGGCAGCATCGGCATGCTTCCCAGCGCCTCGTTGGACAAGAACAACAAGGGCCTGTACGAGCCGAGCCACGGCAGTGCGCCGGACATCGCCGGTAAGGGTGTCGCAAACCCGCTGGCTACAATCCTGTCCGCTGCCATGATGCTTCGTTTCTCGCTCGACCAGCCCGAGGCTGCCGACCGCGTCGAGTCGGCCGTGAAGGCCGTGCTCTCGGCCGGCCTGCGCACGGGCGACATCTGGAGCGAAGGCACGCGCCTGGTCGGCACGCGCGAGATGGGTGACGCCGTCGTCGCGGCGATCACCGGCAAAACCATTACCAAGAGCTAGCAGCGCTCTCGGATCGTCTCGCCCCACTCCCTGGACCCCGGCGATGCGAGCCGGGGCACAAGAGGGGTCCGGATCACTTCGGAAAGGCAAGACTCAAATGGCACAGGCACTCGTAGGACTCGTCGGCTGGCGCGGCATGGTCGGCTCCGTGCTGATGGAGCGCATGGCGGCCGAGGGCGATTTCGCCCACATCGAGCCGGTGTTCTTCTCCACCAGCAACGCCGGGGCCGAGCTGCCGGCAGCGATCGCGCCCTTCGGCAAGGACGAGACGAAGCTGCTCGATGCCAACGACGTCGAGGCGCTGAAGCGCTGCGACATCGTCGTCACGGCCCAGGGCGGCGACTACACGACCGAGGTTTTCCCGAAGCTGCGCAGCGCGGGCTGGAAGGGTCACTGGATCGACGCGGCCAGCACGCTGCGCATGAAGGACGACGCGGTCATCATCCTCGACCCGGTCAACCTGCCGGTGATCGAGGACGCGCTCGCGAAGGGCGGCCGGAACTGGATCGGCGGCAACTGCACCGTCAGCTGCATGCTGATGGGCGTGGGCGCGTTGTTCAAGGCCGGGCTGGTCGAGTGGATGAGCACGATGACCTACCAGGCGGCCAGCGGCGGCGGCGCGCAGCACATGCGCGAGATGCTGACGCAATACGGCACGCTGAACGCCGAGGTCAAGGCGTTGCTCGACGACCCGAAGAGCGCGATCCTGGAAATCGACCGCCAGGTCATCGCCCGCCAGCGCGCGATGTCGGCGGACGAGACGGCCCACTTCGGCGTGCCGCTCGGCGGCTCGCTGATTCCCTGGATCGACAAGGACCTGGGCAACGGCGTGTCGCGCGAAGAGTGGAAGGGCATGGCCGAGACCAACAAGATCCTGGGTCGAGGCGAAGGCTTCGGCACGGCTGCGGTGCCGGTGGACGGCTTCTGCGTGCGTGTCGGCGCGATGCGCTGCCACAGCCAGGCGCTGACCTTCAAGTTGAAGAAGGACGTCCCGGTGGCCGAGGTCGAGGCGCTGATCGCCGCCGACAACGCCTGGGTCCAGGTGGTGCCGAACACCCGCGAGGCCACGCTGCAGGACCTGACGCCGGTCGCGGTGACCGGCACGATGACCATCCCGGTCGGCCGCATCCGCAAGCTGGCGATGGGGCCGGAGTACCTGGGCGCCTTCACCATCGGCGACCAGCTGCTCTGGGGCGCGGCCGAGCCGTTGCGGCGCATGCTGCGCATCCTGCTCGAGGCCTGAATGGCGACGCCCGGAGCGGGCCGGCCGGGGGGAAGGCCGCGTTGTCGAAGGGCAACAAGCTGCGACAAAGGGCCGAAACGTAACGGTTGTGGGCCGAACATCAGGCGATGCTCGAGCATGCGAGCCTATATGCTTGTTGCGGATGTGATTTAGCCGGCAGGGGCTGGGCCCGGCCGGGCTTCAGGTGGCGGCCGCGGCGGCCGATGTGGAGCCTGCGGAGCCCTGTTCCGCGGCACGTCTTGGGGAGACGCCTTGAAACACCGCAGATTCAATGCCGGACGCTTCGCGCTGAGCGGGCTGGCCGTGGCCACCGCCTGCCTCTGGGGGCTCGACGCCCACGCGCTCGGTCTGGGCCGCCTGAGCGTGCAGTCGGCCCTGGGCGAGCCGCTCCGCGCCGAGATCGACGTCACCAGCCTGAGCGCCGAGGAGGCGGCCACGCTGCAGTTGCGCGTCGCGCCGCCGGATGCCTACCGCGCGGCCGGCGTCGAATACAACCCGGCCCTGCCGGGCGCCGAGTTGCGGCTGGTGCGCACGCCGGACGGCCGCGCGGTGATCAAGGTCACCAGCAGCCGCGCGATGCAGGAGCCGTTCGTCGACGTGATCCTCGAGATGACGTGGGCGAGCGGCCGCCTGGTGCGCGAGTACACGATGCTGCTCGACCCGCCGGCCACGCGCCTGGCCGCGCCGCCGCCCGCGGCGCCGCCGGTGATGGCCGCCGCGCCCACGACACCGCCGGCACCGCGGCCGGCGCCC
>JAFLDG010000067.1 GCA_017302495.1 Burkholderiales bacterium | reverse complement strand
GGCCGGGCCCGACGGCCGGCCGCGGCTGGCCGTCGAGATCGTCTACGGCCATGCCTTCAAGGCCGCGCCGCGGCCGCGCGTCGCGCCCCGCACCGAGGTCGCGCTGACGGATCTGCGCGCGATGGTGCGCGGCAGCCGCCGCGGGGCCGGGGCGTGACGGGTGCTGCGCTAGAATCCCGCGCGTTTTCGGAGGGGCGTCGGCGCCCGCCGCGGGCCGGGCGGTTCGCGCGCCGTGGTCACCCTCCTTCGTCCTCGCCTCTGTCCCGCTGCGCCCTCCGATGCCCGCTGCCATTGCTCCGAGCCCCTGGCCCGCGCCGCGTGGCTGGCCGCGCACCGAACCCTGGCGCTTCGCCAGCGAACGGATCGGCGACGGCGCACCGGTGGTGCAGTGGCGTTTCGCGCGTGGCGGTTCGTTCGCGCCGCGCCAGATGGTCGGCGTGTTCGGTGCGTCGTGCCTGATGCTGCTGGGCATCGGCATCGGGTTCTGGTGGGCCGGCGCGCCGGGCGTGCTGCCCTTTGCCGGCATCGAGCTCGTGTTGCTGGGTCTGGCCTTCGCGGTCTGGTCGCGCCACGCCCGCGATGCCGAGACGATCACGCTCGCGCGGCACGAATTGCGGGTCGAGCACCGCTGTGGCCGCCGCACCGAGCGCGCGACCTTCCGCGCGGAGTGGGTGCGGGTGGAACCGGCGCACGACGGACAGTCGCTGGTGGAACTGACCGGCCAGGGACAGCGCGCGCGTGTGGGCCGCTACCTCCGGCCCGAGTGGCGCAGCGCGCTGGCCCGCGAGCTGCGCACGGCGCTGAAACACGAATGCCTGCGTCCGGCATGGCAGCACGAGCAACAGGAACCCTGACGATGACGATGTGCACGATCCGATCCCTGCCGCGGCGGCTGGCGGGCGCCGGCCTGGGCCTGGCTGCGCTGGCGCACCTGAACGCGGCGCTGGCGCGGGTCGGCGACCTGCCCGGCGGCCCGGCGGTCAACCAGCTGAACCTGCACCCGCCGGTCACGGCCATCGCGGCCGACATCCAGTGGCTGCACGAAGTGCTGCTCGGCATCTGCCTGGTGATCTTCGTCGTCGTTTTCGGCGTCATGTTCTATTCGATCGTCAAGCACCGCCGGTCGGTCGGGCACCAGGCGGCGAGCTTCCACGAGAGCGTCGGGGTCGAGATCGCGTGGACGGTGGTGCCGTTCGTCATCGTGATCTTCATGGGCGCGCTGGCGACCGGGACCGTGGTCGCGCAGAAGGACACCTCCAACTCCGACCTGACGATCAAGGCCACCGGCTACCAGTGGAAGTGGGGCTACGACTACCTGAACGGCGAGGGCGCGGGCATCAGCTTCCTGTCCACGCTCGACCCCGAGCAGCGCGAGCTGTCGGATGCCGGCACGCCGAAGGGCGACGACTATCTGCTGCGCGTCGACAACCCGCTGGTCGTGCCGGTGGACAGGAAGGTGCGCGTCATCACCACCGCAAACGACGTGATCCATGCGTGGATGGTGCCGGCCTTCGGCGTCAAGCAGGACGCGATCCCCGGCTTCGTGCGCGACCTGTGGTTCCGGGCGAAGCAGACCGGCGACTTCTACGGCCAGTGCGCCGAGCTGTGCGGCAAGGAGCACGCGTACATGCCGATCCACGTCAAGGTGCTGAGCCAGGACGACTACGCGGCCTGGGTCGCCGGCAAGCAGAAGGAGATGCGGGCCAAGGCCGACGACCCGACCAAGGAATGGTCGCTGGCCGACCTGCTCGCGCGCGGCGAGAAGGTCTACGCCGCGAACTGCCAGGCCTGCCACCAGGCCAACGGCAAGGGCGCCGGTTCGATCAAGGCGCTCGACGGCTCGCCGGTGGTGCTCGACGCGGACAAGATCAAGCAGATCACGGTGCTGCTGCAGGGGGCGGCCAACGGCGCGATGCCGGCGTGGAGGCAGCTCTCCGACGTTGAACTGGCGGCGGTGATCACGTTCACGAAGAACCATTGGGCCAACAAGACCGGCCAGCTGGTCCAGCCGGCCGAAGTGACGGCCGCCCGCAAGTAAGGCCCGCCGCCTGCCCGCCCGAGAACCCGAGACGAGACTGAACCCATGAGCGCTGTCCTCGACCATCCCGCCCACGCCGGCCACGACGACCACGCCCACGGCCATCCGCACGGCTGGCGGCGCTGGGTGTTCGCGACCAACCACAAGGACATCGGCACGCTGTACCTGCTGTTCAGCTTCGCGATGCTGATCGTCGGCGGCATCCTGGCGATGGGCATCCGGCTCGAGCTGTTCCAGCCCGGGCTGCAGTTCGTGAACCCGCAGCTGTTCAACCAGTTCACCACGATGCACGGGCTGATCATGGTGTTCGGCGCGATCATGCCGGCCTACGTCGGCTTCGCGAACTGGATGATCCCGCTGCAGATCGGCGCCGCGGACATGGCCTTCGCGCGCATGAACAACCTGAGCTTCTGGCTGCTGATCCCGGCGGCGATCATGATCGTCGCGTCCTTCTTCATGCCCGGCGGCGCGCCGGCTGCGGGCTGGACGCTGTACGCGCCGCTGACGCTGCAGATGGGCCCGTCGATGGACGCCGGCATCTTCGCGCTGCACATCATGGGCGCGAGCTCGATCATGGGCTCGATCAACATCATCGTCACGGTGCTGAACATGCGCGCGCCGGGCATGACGCTGATGAAGATGCCGCTGTTCGCCTGGACCTGGCTGATCACCGCGTTCCTGCTGATCGCGGTGATCCCGGTGCTGGCCGGCGCGATCACGATGACGCTGACCGACCGCCACTTCGGCACCAGCTTCTTCAACCCGGCCGGCGGCGGCGACCCGGTGATGTACCAGCACATCTTCTGGTTCTTCGGCCACCCCGAGGTCTACATCCTGATCCTGCCCGCCTTCGGCATCGTCAGCGCGATCATCCCGACCTTCTCCCGCAAGCGGCTGTTCGGCTACACCTCGATGGTGTACGCGACCGCGTCGATCGCGATCCTGTCGTTCATCGTCTGGGCGCACCACATGTACACGACCGGCATGCCGCTGACCGGGCAGCTGTTCTTCATGTACGCGACGATGCTGATCGCGGTGCCCACCGGCGTGAAGGTGTTCAACTGGCTGGCCACGATGTGGAAGGGCTCGATGACCTTCGAGACCCCGATGCTGTGGGCCGTGGGCTTCATCTTCGTCTTCACGATGGGCGGCTTCACCGGCCTGATCCTGTCGATGGCGCCGATCGACCAGCAGTTGCACGACACCTACTACGTCGTCGCGCACTTCCACTACACGATGGTCGCCGGCTCGCTGTTCGGCCTGTTCGCCGGCGTCTACTTCTGGGGCCCGAAGTGGACCGGCGTGATGTACGACGAGATGCGCGGCAAGATCCACTTCTGGGGTTCGCTGATCTTCTTCAACGTCACCTTCTTCCCGCAGCACTTCCTCGGCCTGGCCGGCATGCCGCGGCGTTATGCCGACTACCCGATGCAGTTCGCCGACTTCAACATGCTGTCGTCGATCGGCGCCTTCGGCTTCGGCCTGATGCAGCTGTACTTCTTCTTCTTCGTCGCGCTGCCGATGATGCGCGGCCAGGGACAGCCCGCGGCGCAGAAGCCGTGGGAGGCGGCCGAGGGCCTGGAGTGGGAGGTGCCGTCGCCGGCGCCGTGGCACACCTTCGAGACGCCGCCGAAGCTCGATCCGAGCGCGACGCGGGTGATCGGCTGAGTCGGCGGCGGCCATGGCGACCGACGCGCAGCGGCGCGCGAACCTGAGGACCGCCTGGGCGCTGGCCGCGCTCGCGGCGCTGTTCGCGCTCGCCTTCGTCGCGAAGGTGGCCTGGTTCTCCGGCCCCTGACCGGGCACGCCACCGGCTCCCGATGTCCACCGCTGCCGCCCACCGCACCCGGCGCCTGCTCGCCGCCAACCGGCGCATGCTGGGCAAGCTCGTGGTCGTGGCCGGCGTGATGTTCGGCTTCGGCTATGCGCTGGTGCCGATGTACCGCGCGATCTGCGACGCGCTCGGCATCAACGTGCTGTCGGCGGTGGAGCAGCGGCAGGCGGGCGGCGTGCGCAACACCCAGGTCGATGCGTCGCGCACGATCACGGTCGAGTTCGACGCGAACGCCCGCGGGCCCTGGGACTTCAGGCCCGCGGTCGCGACGCTGCAGGTGCATCCGGGCGAGGTCGCGACCGTGATGTACGAGTTCCGCAACCGCCAGCCGCGCACGATGGCGGCGCAGGCGATCCCGAGCTACGCACCGCGCCAGGCGGCCGCGCACTTCAGCAAGATCGAGTGCTTCTGCTTCAACGAGTACACGCTCGCGCCGGGCGAAACGAAGCAGTGGCCGGTGACCTTCGTGATCGACCCGAAGCTGCCGCGCGACGTGACGACGATCACGCTGTCCTACACCTTCTTCGAGGTCGGCGGCCGCGTGCCGCCGGCGCCGGGCGACGCGCTGCTGACCGGTGCCGGCGCCTGGACGGAGCCGCGGTCGTGAGCGACGGGCCGCGCGATTTCGGTGACCTGGTCGGGCGCCGCCCGCCGTTGTGGCAGAGCTTTCGCGCCGTGGCCTGGTCGTTCTTCGGCGTGCGCCGCTCGGCCGGGCTCGCGCACGACGTGCAGCGGCTCAATCCGGTGCACCTGATCGTCGCCGGCATCGTCAGCGCGGCGCTGTTCGTCGGCCTGCTGCTGCTGCTCGTGCACTGGGTGGCCGCCGGCACCGGCGCTTGAGCGGCACCAGCGCCACCCCCGATCGAAGACCAGAGAAGCAGGGTTACGAGGAGCAAACACTTCATGTCCGCCAGCACCCATCCGGGCTCGACCCCGTACTACTTCGTTCCGGCGCCGTCGCACTACCCGGTGCTGCTCGCGACCGGCCTGTTCTTCGTGATCCTCGGCGCCGCGCAGTGGGTCAACGGCCACGGCTGGGGCAAGTGGTCGCTGCTGTTCGGCATGGTCTTCTGGCTGACGGTGCTGTACCGCTGGTTCTCCACCGCGATCGACGAGGACCGGCGCGGCCTCTATTCGCAGCGGGTCGACAACTCCTTCCGCTGGAGCATGAGCTGGTTCATCTTCTCGGAGGTGATGTTCTTCGCCGCCTTCTTCGGCGCGCTGTTCTTCGCCCGGGTGATCACGCTGCCGATGCTCGGCAACCTCGATCACCAGTTGCTGTGGCCCGACTTCAAGGCGGCGTGGCCGACCGTGCTGCCCGGCGCCACCGGCTCGCCGGCCGGCACCGTCGAGCCCTTCGTGACGATGGCGCCGTGGCCGCTGCCGACGCTGAACACCGCGCTGCTGCTGACCTCGGGCGTGACGCTGACGATCGCGCACCACCTGCTGATCGCGAACGAGCGCCGCAAGTGCATCTTCTGGATGGTCGTGACCGTGCTGCTCGGCATCACCTTCCTGAGCGTGCAGGCCTACGAGTACATCCACGCCTATCGCGACCTGAACCTCAAGCTCAGCTCGGGCGTGTTCGGCTCGACCTTCTTCATGCTGACCGGCTTCCACGGCTTCCACGTGCTGGTCGGCATGCTGATGCTGGCCTTCGTCACCGCACGCCTCGTGCGCGGCGACTTCACGCCGGAGAGCCACTTCGGCTTCGAGGGCGCCGCCTGGTACTGGCACTTCGTCGACGTCGTCTGGCTCGGCCTGTATATCTTCGTCTACTGGCTCTGAAGCGCCGCGCCGCCCGCGGCCGCGCGCTCACTGGAGTACCTTCGGGCTTCGCCCTTGGGGCGGCCCGGCGGGCTCATGCCGCGATCGGGATGCCGGTGGGCTTGATCCAGCCCAGCCACCAGCCGAGCATCACGAGCAGGAACAACAGCACCGACAGCGCGATGCGCACCGTCAGCGCACGCGCCATGGCGCGGCCCTGCGGGTCGGCGGCGCGCCCCTTGCGCAGCATGAAGAAGCCTGCGCCGGCGAGCGCCGACAGGATGCCCAGCATCAGCAGGACGATGAGGATCTTCATCGCGGCGGATTATTTCACCGGCCCCACGGCGGGCACGCGCGGCACGCGGCGGTGTCGCTGATGCCGCTGCGCGCAGTCGTCCTGCTGCTGGCGAGCCTGGCCGGCGCCGCGGCCACCGCAGCGCTCGGCTTCTGGCAGCTCGACCGCGCGGCGCAGCGCACGGCGGCGCAGGCGCAGCTCGAGGCGCGCGGTCGGCTGCCGCCGCTGGCCGCGGCCGAGCTGGCGCGCACGCCGGCCGACGTGCCGGCCCAGGCACAACGCGCCGTGCGCCTGACCGGCGAATGGCTGGCCGAGCGCAGCGTCGCGCTGGACAACCGGCCGATGGATGGCCGCGCGGGCTTCTACCTCGTCACGCCGCTGCAGCTGGCGCCGGGCGACGTGGTGCTGGTGCAGCGCGGCTGGCTGCCACGCGATGCGGCCGACCGGACGCGGCTCGCGCCGCACCGCACCGCGGCCGGGCCGGTCACGATCGAAGGCCGCATCGCCCCCGGCTTCAGCCGGCTGTATGCCTTCGACGACTCGGCCTCGGGGCCGATCCGGCAGAATCTCGATCTCGACGCCTTCGCGCGCGAGACCGGCCTGCCGTTGCGCCCCTTCGTCGTCGTGCAGGCCGACGCCGGCGTCGACGATGGGCTGCGCCGGCACTGGCCGGCGCCGGCCTCGGGTGCCGACAAGAACCGCGGCTATGCGCTGCAGTGGTTCGGGCTGTGCGCGCTGATCACGGGTCTGTATGTCTGGTTTCAACTCGTCCGCCCCCGACTTGCCCGCCGCGGCTGAACCGCTCGGGCTGACCGTGCACGCGGCGCCGCGCCTGCCGGCGCTGGACGAGCCGGCGCGGCGCACGCGGCTCGGCCGGCTGAAGATGCTGCTGGTGCTGCTGGTCTGCGCGGCGCCGGTCATCGGCTCGTACCTGGCCTACTATCTGGTGCGGCCGCCGGCGCGCAGCAACTACGCGACGCTGATCGAGCCCACGCGCACGCTGCCGGCGCTGCCCGCGCGCACGCTCGACGGGTCTGCGGCGGATGTGCGGGCGCTGCGCGGCCAGTGGCTGCTGGTGGTCGTCGGCCCGGCCGATTGCGGCGGCGATTGCGAACGCCGGCTGTACCTGCAGCGCCAGCTGCGCGAGATGCTCGGCCGCGACCGCGACCGGCTCGACAAGGTCTGGTTCGTCACCGACGATGGCGAGGTGCCGGCGGCGCTGCGCACCGCGCTCGGCGCCGATCCGGCGCTGCAGGTGCTGCGCGTGCCGGCGGACGCGCTCGCGGCCTGGCTCGCGCCGGCGCCGGGCCAGGCGCTCGAGGACCATCTCTACGTCGTCGACCCGATGGGCGAGTGGATGATGCGCGCGCCGGTGAAGGCCGACCCGGCGCGGCTGAAGCGCGATCTGGAACGGCTGCTGCGCGCGTCGGCCAGCTGGGACCGGGCGGGACGCTGAGATGGTGCTGCGACCTCCTGGCGTGAACGGAGCCCGATGGAACTGAGTGCCACCCTGCGCCTGCTCGGCCTGCCGGCGGCGGTCGCGCTCGTCCTTCTCGGCTGGCTCTGGGCGCGGCAGCGGCACACGTTGCCGCGCACGCGGCTCGCCGCGCTCGCCGGGCTGACGATGTTCCTGACCTTCGACCTGATCGTCTTCGGTTCCTTCACCCGGCTCACCGATTCCGGCCTCGGCTGCCCCGACTGGCCGGGCTGTTACGGCCACGCCAGCCCGCTCGGGGCCCAGACCGATATCCATGCCGCGCAGACGGCGCAGCCCACCGGGCCGGTCACCTTCGGCAAGGCCTGGATCGAGATGGTCCACCGCTACCTCGCGATGACCGTCGGCGCGCTGATCGTCGTGCTCACGGTCGCGGCCTGGCGCTGGCGCCGGCAGCTGCCGCTGTCGCCGTGGTGGCCGACGGCCACGCTCGGCTGGGTGATCGTGCAGGGCCTGTTCGGCATGTGGACCGTGACCTGGAAGCTGCAGCCGGGCATCGTCACGCTGCACCTGCTCGGCGGCATGACCCTGCTCGTGCTGCTCGTCCTGCAGCGCGAGCAGCTGATCGGCCCGCGTTACCGCTGGCCCCGGGGCGCGGTGGCCGCGCTGCTCGGGGCCGGCACCCTGCTCGTGCTGCAGGTCGCCAGCGGCGCCTGGGTCAGCAGCAACTATGCGGTGCTGGCCTGCAGCGACTACCCGCGCTGCAACGGCCAGTGGTGGCCGGCGATGGACTTCGCCTCGGGTTTCACGCCCTGGCGCGACCTGGGCCGCGGCGCCGACGGCGACTTCCTGCCCTTCGAGGCGCTGGTGGCGATCCACATGGTGCACCGCTGGTTCGCGGTGGTCGCCGCGCTCGCGCTGCTCGGCGTGGCGCTGTGGCTGCGCAGGCACCGGGTGGCGCCGCGCGCGGCGGCGACGGTCATCGCGCTGGTGCTGCTGCAGGTGCTCACCGGGCTGTCCAACGTCGTGCTCGGCTGGCCGCTGGCGGCCGCGCTCGTGCACGTGGCCGGCGCGGCGGGGCTGGTCGCGCTGGTCGCGGTGCTGACGGCGCGGGCCGTGCGCGGCGGCGCCGCCTCCTAGAATTCCGGCCGATGGCGCAGACCCTGGCTTCGACCCCGATCGCGCCGCCGCGCTGGGCGCAGTTCTACGCGCTGACCAAGCCGCGCGTCGTGCGCCTGATCGCGTTCTGCGCGTTGATCGGCATGCTGCTCGCCGAGCCGGGCCTGCCGGACCCGGCGCGGGTGGCCGCGGCCACCTTCGGCATCTGGCTGGTGGCCGGCGCCGCGGCCGCCTTCAACTGCCTGGTCGAGCAGCACATCGACGCGCGCATGGCCCGCACCGCCTGGCGCCCGACCGCGCGCGGCGAGCTGACGCGCGTGCAGGCGCTGCTGTTCTCGGCAGCGCTGTGCACGGCCGGCGCGGCGGTGCTGCTGCTGTGGACCAATGCGCTGACGCTGTGGCTGACGCTGGCCACCTTCGTCGGTTATGCCGTGATCTACACCGTGGTGCTGAAGCCGGCGACGCCGCAGAACATCGTGATCGGCGGCGCGTCGGGGGCGATGCCGCCGGTGCTGGGCTGGGCGGCGATGCGCGGCGAGGTCGGCCCGGAGGCGATCGCGCTGTTCCTGATCGTCTTCCTGTGGACGCCGCCGCACTTCTGGGCGCTGGCGCTGTACCGCGCCGACGAGTACCGCCAGTCCGGCCTGCCGATGCTGCCGGTCACGCACGGTGCGGCCTACACGCGGCTGCAGGTGCTGCTGTACACGCTGGTGCTGTTCGCGGCGACCCTGCTGCCCTTCGCCAACGGCATGAGCGGCTGGCTTTACCTCGCGGCCGCGGTCGCGCTCGGCGCGGTCTTCGTCGCCTACGCGGTGATGCTCTGGCGCGACTACAGCGACCGCCTCGCGCGAGCCACCTTCCGCTACTCGATCCTCTACCTGATGCTGCTGTTCAGCGCGCTGCTGATCGACCACTACCTCGGGCCATGGCTGTTCGCGTGAATCCGCAGCGCCGGCGGCTGGCCGCCGCCGCCGCGCTGCTGCTCGCCGGTTGCGACAAGCTGCCGGGAGTCGGCGGCAGCCGGCCGGCGTTCAAGGCAACCGACATCACCGGTGCGGAGTACGCCCGCACGCTGAGCCTGCCCGATGCCGACGGCCGCATGCGCACGCTGGCCGACTTCAAGGGCAAGGTCACGCTGGTGTTCTTCGGCTACACGCAGTGCCCGGACGTCTGCCCGAGCACGCTGTCCGAACTGGCGGCGGTCAAGCGCGCGCTCGGGCCGGACGGCGACCGGTTGCAGGGGGTCTTCGTCAGCGTCGATCCGCCGCGCGACACGCCGCAGGTGCTGCGCGAGTACATGCGCAGCTTCGACCCGAGCTTCGTGGCTCTGACCGGCTCGCCCGAGCAGATCAAGCAGACGGCCAAGGAGTTCAAGGTCTTCTACGCCGTGTCGCCGGGCCGCACCGAAGGCAGCTACACGGTCGACCATACCGCCGGCACCTACGTCTTCGACGCGCAAGGGCGGGTGCGGCTGTTCGTGCGCTACGGCGCCGGCCAGGAGGCGCTGCTGCACGACCTGAAGCTGCTGCTGGCCGAAGATCCGGCCTGATCGGCGCCTGCCAAGCGGAGACGGCTGCCCGGGGCAGCCGTCTCGAGACCGTGATGAGGGCCGCGGAGCGTCAGGCCGTCTCGAGCGCCTTGCGCATCTTCTTCAGCGCCGCGGACTCGATCTGCCGGATGCGCTCGGCGCTGACGCCGTACTCGGCGGCCAGATCGTGCAGCGTCTTGCCGCCGCTGGCGTCGTCGTTCACCTTCAGCCAGCGCTCCTCGACGATGCGCCGGCTGCGGGCGTCGAGCGCGTCCAGCGCCTGCGTGATGCCGTCGGCGGCGAGCCAGTCGCGATGCCGGGCCTCGATGCGGCGGGTCGGCTCCTGGCTCGAGTCGGCCAGGTAGTCGATCGGCGCAAAGGCCTCCTCGCCGTCGTCGGCCGGCGCCTCGAGCGCGACGTCGCCGCCGGCAAGCCGCGTCTCCATCTCGACGACCTCTTCCGGCTTGACCTTCAACTCGCGCGCGACCATGTCCACCTGCGCCGGCGTGAAGCCGCTGCGGTGTGCGTCGGCATCGGCCGGGTCGTTCTGCAGCCGCTGCTTCATCGAGCGCAGGTTGAAGAACAGCTTGCGCTGCGCCTTCGTCGTCGCGACCTTGACCATGCGCCAGTTGCGCAGGATGTACTCGTGGATCTCGGCCTTGATCCAGTGCAGCGCGTAGCTGACCAGGCGCACGCCTTGCGCCGGGTCGAAGCGCTTGACCGCCTTCATCAGGCCGATGTTGCCTTCCTGGATCAGGTCGCCGTGCGGCAGGCCGTAGCCCAGGTACTGGCGCGACACCGCCACCACCAGCCGCAGATGCGACAGCACCAGCCGGCCGGCCGCTTCCAGATCGCCCTTCTCGCGCAAGCGGTTCGCGCACGCGACCTCCTCCTGCGGCGACAGCAGCGGGATCCGGTTCACCGCGGTGATGTACGCATCGAGATTGCCGACGCTCGGCACCAGCGACCAGGGATCACGGACGGAGAGCGCAGTGGTGTTCGACATGGATCGACTATGACTCCTCTACGAAGATATTAGCACTCCACGGCCCCGAGTGCTGACAAACGCTTGACGCACGGATGGAGCAAGCCAGGAACCGCGAAGTTCCGTGCGATTTTCGGTAGCGGCTACTAACTATTTTGTTCCTTCGGGACTCGCCGCTCCGGGCCGCTCGGGGCCGGGCCTACCGCGCCGACCGGGGTCTCAGGGCAGCCAGCCTTCGATCTGCAGTTGCAGCCGGGTGTCGGATCGCGATGCGCCCGGCGGCTGAGCCGACAGCCGCAGGTGGTCGAGCGCGACCGAGAGCCGCACCTGCCGGCCGAGCTCGGTGCGCCACTGCAGGCTGCCGGACCACAGGTCCGATTTCGGCCAAGTGGGGTTGGCTTGCGCGTTGTTCAGCTTGCCGAAACGCACGACCGCGAGCCCCTGGCCGCCGAACAGCGACGAGGCGAGCCCGCCGATCGTCGCGACCTGCGCATCCCCGTCCGTCCAGTGGCCGATCGGCTGGCCCCGGTGGCGATAGCCGTCGGTATAGATGAAGTGGTTGTAGGCCACGCCGTAGGCGCCGGCCTTGGTGTCGGCCCATTCGGCGAACAGCACACCCAACGGGCCGCGCCAGTCGGCGCCCGCCTGGTACATGTACTTGCTCGGCAGGCTCGCGGCCTCGTCCTCGCCGATCAGCTGGCCGTAGAGCGAGACCCCCGGCAACGCCCACGACAGATCCCAGCGCAGGTCGAAGCCGCCGAGCTGGTTGCCCGGCTGATCGCTGCAGTTGCTTGCGCTGCAGTCGTTGTCGCGGCCGAGGAAGGCGCGCAGGAACGCGCGCAGCGAGTTGTCGCGGCCCTCGCCGCCGATCTGCATCGTGCGCGACGCGCCGATCTGCAGCTGCGGCCAAGGCTGCACGACCAGGCGCATGCCGATCAGCCGCGGATCCCGGATGTCTCCGCGGTCGCCGTTCAGCACCCCCAGAAAGCTGCTGAACTGGACCCGGCCGAGCCAGAACCAGAATCTCGAATCCTGCAGCGGCCCGCTGTCGGCCTCGAGCAGCAGGTTCGGGAACGGGCGGGCGCGGGTGCCGAGGATCAGGCTGCCGTCCCAGGCCGGGCCCCAGTGGTGCGCGATCAGGCCGCCGGCCAGCCGCCAGTGCGCGCCGATCTGCCAGGCGAGCGCGCTGCCGTCGGCCGACCAGAAGGCGTCGCCGTCGCGGTTGCCGAGCTGGTACTGCACCGCGGCCTGGCCGAAGGCGCAGCCCCACTGCAGCGTCGCGTCGGCCTGCGCGCGCAGCCGCGGGTCGATCAGGTCGAAGCTGCCGGTGCGCACCGTCCGCGCCACGTCGGGGTCCGACGCCTGCAGCTGCGCATGGCCGTCGATGCGCCGATCGGCGTCGGCGCAGCCGGCGGTATCGGGCAGCGAGGACCAGCTGCTGGCCATCGCGCCGGCCTCGACCCGCTGCAGGCGGCGAAACGGGTCCTCCTGCAGCCGCACCGCCGGCGCGGCGAGCCCCTGCGCCGCCGCGGCGAGCGGCACCCAGAGCAGCGCCGCGCGCAGCGCTGCGGCCACGCGTCCAGCCCGTACGAGGGATCCCGGGGTGGACGTATTCAGAAGCAGCAACGGGGTCGGGTGGCCGGACACACGCGCATTTTCGGGAATTTCCGACGCCGGTCGGGCCCGGCCCTAAACATTGAAGAGGAAGTTCAGGACATCCCCGTCCTTGACGACATAGTCCTTGCCTTCGGCGCGCATCTTGCCGGCCTCCTTCGCACCCTGCTCGCCGCCGCAGGCGACGAAGTCGTCGAAGGCGATCGTCTGCGCGCGGATGAAGCCGCGCTCGAAGTCGGTGTGGATCACGCCGGCCGCCTGCGGCGCGGTGTCGCCGACGTGGATCGTCCAGGCGCGCACCTCCTTCACGCCGGCGGTGAAGTAGGTCTGCAGCCCGAGCAGGCGGAAGGCGGCGCGGATCAGCCGGTTCAGGCCGGGCTCGTCCTGCCCCATCTCGTGCAGGAACAGCAACCGGTCCTCGTCGCCCATGTCGGCGAGCTCGGCCTCGGTCTTGGCGCAGATCGCGACCACCGGCGCGCGCTGCGCGTCGGCATGCGCGCGCAGCCGGTCGAGCAGCGGGTTGTGCTCGAAGCCGTCCTCGGCGACGTTGGCGACGAACATCGCCGGCTTGGCCGTGATCAGGCACAGCGGCTTCAGCACCGCCAGCTCTTCCTTGCTGAAGTCGAGGCTGCGCACCGGCCGGCCCTGGTCCAGCACCGCCTGGCACTTCAGCAGCACGTCGACCAGGCGCTGCGCGTCCTTGTCCTGGCCGGCCTTGGCCACCTTCTGCCAGCGCACGAGGCCCTTCTCGACGGTGGCGAGATCGGCCAGGCAGAGCTCGGTCTGGATCACCTCGATGTCGGCGATCGGGTCGACGCGGCCGGCGACGTGGATCACGTTCGGGTCGTCGAAGCAGCGCACGACGTTGACGATCGCGTCGGTCTCGCGGATGTGGCTCAGGAACTGGTTGCCCAGGCCTTCGCCCTGGCTCGCGCCGGCGACGAGGCCCGCGATGTCGACGAACTCGACGATCGCCGGCACCACGCGCTCGGGCTCGACGATGGCCGCCAGCTGCTGCAGCCGCGGATCCGGCACCTCGACCACGCCGACGTTCGGCTCGATCGTGCAGAACGGATAGTTCTCGGCCGCGATGCCGGCCTTGGTCAGGGCATTGAACAGGGTCGACTTGCCGACGTTGGGCAGGCCGACGATGCCGCACTTCAGGCTCATGGCAAGGGCGGGTGAACGGACAAGGGCGCGGATTCTAGGTGCGGCCTACACTGTGCCGGCTGGTGAAGTAGGGGGGTGGCGCCGATGGACGGACGACGGATCCTGTTGCCGCACGACAAGGACCTGGGCGGCGGCTTCGTCGTGCGCCGCCTGCTGCCGGCGGCCGCGCAACGGGCGGTCGGGCCCTTCGTCTTCTTCGATCACTTCGGCCCGGTGCAGGCCGGCCCCGACGACGACCACGACGTGCGGCCGCATCCGCACATCGGCCTGGCCACCGTGAGCTACCTGTTCGAAGGCGCGCTGCTGCACCGCGACTCCACCGGCGTCGTGCAGCGCATCGAGCCCGGTGCGATCAACTGGATGACCGCCGGCCGCGGCATCGTGCACAGCGAGCGCACGCCGGACGACCAACGCGGGCGCAGCCGCCGCAGCCACGGCCTGCAGCTGTGGTGCGCGCTGCCCGAGGCCGACGAGGAGATCGCGCCGTCTTTCGCCCATACCCCGGCCGAGGCGATCCCGAAGGTCGAGGCCGGCGGGGCGAGCGTGGCGGTGCTCGTCGGCAGCGCCTTCGGCGAGCGCTCGCCGGTGCGGCCGCGCTCGCCGACGCTGTACCTCGACGTGGCCCTGCGGCCCGGCGCCGCGGTCGCGTTGCCGCCCGCGACCGAACGCGCGGTCTATGGCGTGGACGAACCGTTCCTGCTCGACGGCGAAGCGGTGCCGGCGCGGCAGATGGTCGTGCTCGCGCCGGACGAGACGCCGACGCTCGGCGCCGATCGGGCGGCGCGGGTCGTGCTGATCGGCGGCGACCCGCTCGGGCCCCGCTTCATGTGGTGGAACTTCGTCTCCAGCCGCAAGGAACGCATCGCGCAGGCCCAGGACGACTGGCGGGCGCAGCGCTTTGCCGCAGTGCCGGGCGAGACCGACTTCATCCCGCTGCCCTGAAGGGCGGGTGCGGGCGCGGCCTCCTAGAATTCCGCATGATCGACGCCGATGTCTGCGTGCGGGGTGCCGGCCCGGTGGCGGCCTGCCTCGCGCTCGCGCTGTCGCGGCAGGGGCTGGCGGTCGCGCTGCAGGACGAGGCGCCGGCCGCGCCGGCCGGGCCCGACATCCGCGCCTACGCGCTGAACGCGGCGTCGATCGCGCTGCTGCACGAGCTGAAGGTCCGGGACGCGCTGCCGGCCGACGCCGTCTGCGC
>JAFLDG010000066.1 GCA_017302495.1 Burkholderiales bacterium | reverse complement strand
ACCACGGCAGGCCGATCTCGCGCTGTTGCGCCGTCGGCAGCAGCCCGTCGCCGACCGCCGCGACGTAGGCCGGCTCGTGCACCAGCGCCAGCTCGCCGTCGCCGGCCGCGGGCGCCGGCTGCAGGCGGATGTCCGGATCGCCGCGTTCGACCGCGTCGCGCAGCAGACGGTACTTCGGCATCGGGAAGGTGTGCCCGGGCGGCAGTTCGAGCGTGAACAGCTCGGAGTGGAAGGCCTGCATCCGCGCTCCGCTCAGGCCGTTGCTAGGCCCGGTCGCCTAGAATGTTGCATCGCAGCAAAAAAGTCTTGCATTCCCCGGGTAGACCCCTATACTTCGATCCATGTTGCAGCGCAGCATCGACTCGAAAGCTGCAGCACCTGCCCCACCCGCAACTCAGGAGATTGAAACATGCTGACCGCTGAACAAGTGCTGGCCGCCCAGAAGGCCAATGTCGAGACCCTCTTCGGCCTGACGAACAAGGCCTTCGAAGGCGTCGAGAAGCTCGTCGAGCTGAACCTGCAGGTCGCGCGCGCCGCCCTCGAGGAAGCCGCCGACAACACCCGCGCCGCGCTGTCGGTGAAGGACGCGCAGGAACTGCTCGCGCTGCAGGCCTCGCTGCTGCAGCCGTCGGCCGAGAAGGCCGCGTCGTACAGCCGCCACGTGTATGACATCGCCGCTGCGACCAACGCCGAAGTGACCAAGGTCGCCGAAGAGCAGTTCGCCGCCGCGCAGCAGAAGTTCGCCGCCGCCGTCGACGCCGCCGTCAAGAACGCGCCGGCCGGCAGCGAAAACGCCGTCGCGCTGGTGAAGTCGGCCGTCGCCGCCGCGAACAACGCGTACGAGAGCGTGAGCAAGGCCGCGAAGCAGGCTGCCAGCGTCGCCGAAGCCAACTTCCAGGCGGTGACCAACACCGCGGTCAAGGCCTCCCAGGCCGCCACCGCGCCGAAGAAGCGCGCCTGAGTCCGGCGGCGCCGGGCGGGCCCCAGGCTCGCCCGGCGAGCGATCCAGGGCCCGCAGTGAACTTTCCGGGCGCCGTGGCATCTCAACGGGTGCCGCGGTTAGGGAGATCGCGGTACCTGTGGATGGTTGTCTCCTCGGTACCTTCGATCAACCCCTTGAAGGTACCTTCCGGCCCGGCCCTCAGCCGGGCCGTTTTGTTTCGGGTCGTCAAGGCGCGGCCGCGGCCAGCAGGCGCTCGAGTTCCGGCAGGGCCGCCAGCGCCGCCTCCCGTCCGGCCTGGACGGCACGGTTGCGGGCCGCGAAGTCGGCGCTCGACACCCCTGCCAGCCGGGGCCGGATCACGACATCGGCCCCGCGCAGTTCGAACTGGTTGATGCTGCGCCCCATGATCGAGAAGGTCTGCAGCAGCACCCGCATCAGGTCGCCGGTGGCGGCGCCGTCGGGCGGGGTGCTGATGTCGACCGCGATCACGCGCCCGGCGCCCATCCGCCGGGCAAAGCTCACCGGCACCGGCGCGACCAGCCCGCCGTCCACGTACTCCCGTGCGCCGATGCGCACCGGCTGGAACACCGCCGGCACCGCGCTCGACGCGCGCACCGCGACCCCCGGGTCGCCGACGCGGAACAGGATGCCCTGGCCGCTGTCCAGGTCGGTGGCGACGATGCCCAGCGGCAGCGGCATCTGCTCGATCCGCCGGCCGCCGGTGTGCAGCCGCACGTAGCGCGCCAGCGCCTCGCCGCGGATCAGCCCGCGCCCGGGAAACGACCAGTCGGTGATCGCGCCCTCGTCCATCGCCTGCGCCAGCTCCGCCAGCTCGCGCCCGTTCCGCCCCGCCGCGTAGAGCGCCGCCACGAGGCTGCCGGCCGAGGTGCCGACCACGAGGTCCGGCCGGATCCCGGCCTCCTCCAGCACCTGGATCACGCCGATGTGTGCGAATCCCCGCGCCGCGCCGCCGCCCAGGGCCAGGCCCAGGCGCGGCGGCGGCGCGGGCCGCAGCGCGATCGGCGGGGCAACCGATGGCAACGGCGGCGCCGTCTGGCAGCCGGCCAGCAGCGCCAGACCCAGCACCACGGCAGCCGCGGCCGCTGTACGCAGGCTCAAATAACGAGGGGTCATATATGTCAAAGAAACATGTAGTTCACAAAGATATGGCCGCCACCTAGAGTGCCGTCCGTTCCCCGATACCGGGGTTTTCACCGAGGTCATGGACCACATCGCCAACCCAGGCGGCAACGCCGCCGGCGCCATTGTCGGCACGGCCGGCGGCGCCGGGCCGTTCCGGGCCCCGCGGCCCGCCGCCTGACACCCGCCCTGCCCATGTACCAGTACGACGCCTTCGACCGCCAATTCGTGCGCACGCGCGCGGCGCAGTTTCGCGACCAGCTCCGGCGCCACCTCGACGGTCGCCTGCCCGAGGACGACTTCCGCGCGCTGCGCCTGCAGAACGGCTGGTACGTGCAGCGCCACGCGCCGATGCTGCGCATCGCGGTGCCCTACGGCGAACTGAGCAGCCGGCAGCTGCACCAGCTCGCGCGGATCGCGCGCGAGTTCGACCGCCGGGACGAGGGCCTGCCCACGGCGCGCGGCGGTTTCGGCCACTTCACGACGCGGCAGAACCTGCAGTTCAACTGGATCCCGCTGGCGCAGGCGGCCGACGTGATGGACCGGCTCGCCGAGGTCGACATGCACGGCATCCAGACCAGCGGCAACTGCATCCGCAACATCACGACCGACGCGCTCGCCGGCATCGCGCCGGACGAGGTCGTCGACCCGCGGCCCTACGCCGAGCTGCTGCGCCAGTGGAGCACGCTGCACCCGGAGTTCGCGTTCCTGCCGCGCAAGTTCAAGATCGCGATCACCGGCGCTGCCGACGACCGCGCCGCCACCGGCTGGCACGACATCGGGCTGAAGCTGAAGCGCGATGCCGACGGCCGCGTCGGCTTCGAGGTCGCCGTCGGCGGCGGCATGGGCCGCACGCCGATCGTCGGCCGCGTGATCGCGGCCTTCGTGCCGTGGCAGGAGATCCTGCTCTACATCGAGGCGATCGTCCGCGTCTACAACCGCTATGGCCGCCGCGACAACCTCTACAAGTCGCGCATCAAGATCCTGGTCAAGGCCGAGGGTCAGCACTTCGCCGACGCGGTCAACGACGAGTACCGTGCGATCGTCGCCCACGACGGCGGCGAGCACCGGATCCCGCAGGCCGAACTCGACCGCGTCGCCGCCTGCTTCGCCGACCCGGCGGCGGCCGCCGACGAACGGCCGGCGCCGGCCGACGACCGCGAGATGCCGCTCGCCTACCGGCGCTGGCTCGAGCGCAACGTGCATGCCCACCGGCTGTCGGGCCATCGCGCCGTCACGCTGTCGCTGAAGCGCGCCGGCCAGGCGCCGGGCGACGTCACGGCCGACCAGATGGACCGCGCCGCCGAGCTCGCCACCCGGTTCAGCCACGGCGAGCTGCGCGTCACGCACGACCAGAACCTGCTGCTGCCGTGGGTGCCGCAACGCGAGCTGCACGCGCTGTGGCTGGCGGCGCGCGAGTGCGGTTTCGCGACGCCGAACATCGGCCTGCTGACCGACCTGATCGCCTGCCCCGGCGGCGACTTCTGCGGGCTCGCCAACGCGCGCTCGATCCCGGTGGCCGCCGCGATCACCGAACGCTTCGACGACCTCGACCGGCTCTACGACATCGGCGACATCGACCTGCACCTGTCGGGCTGCATCAACTCCTGCGGCCACCACCACAGCGGCCACATCGGCATCCTCGGCGTCGACAAGGACGGCGCCGAGTGGTACCAGGTCACCCTCGGCGGCGGCGACGGCAGCGTGCTCGGCGGCGAAGCCGCGCCGGGCAAGGTGATCGGCCCGTCGTTCGCGGCCGACGAAGTCGCCGACGTGGTCGAGGCGCTGATCGAGACCTACCGCCGCGAGCGCCGGTCCGGCGAACGTTTCGCCGATGCCGTGCGCCGGCTCGGGCCGGCGCCGTTCCGGGCCGCGGCCGATGCCGTACGCCACGCCACCGCCGGCGTGGCCGCCTGAAGGAGCGCGCCGATGAAGTTCGTCGACCCCCGCCGCGACCGCTGGCACGCCGTCGACGGCGAGGACGGCCCGGTGCCGCAGCCGGATCCGGCGCCGGACCGGCTGCTCACGCTCGAGCAGTGGCACGCGGTGCGCGCGCACTGGCCGCGCACGCTGCCGGTCGGCGTGCGGCTGCCGAACGATGCCGACCCGCAAGCGATCGCGGCCGACGCCGGCGGCCCCGGCGCGCCGGTCGCGTTGATCGTGCTCGCATTCCCGAAGTGGACCGACGGCCGCGCCTACAGCCAGGCCCGGCTGCTGCGCGTGCGCCACGGCTTTCGCGGCGAGCTGCGCGCCGCCGGCGAGGTGCTGGTCGACATGCTGCCGCTGCTGCAGCGCTGCGGCGTCGACGCGGTGCAGTTGCGCCCCGACCAGGATCTGGATGCCGCGCTGCACGCGCTCGGCTTGTTCGGCGCCCACTACCAGGGTGACGTGCGCGAACCGCGGCCGCTGTTCGCGCGCGATCGCCGGGTTGCCGCCGCGCCCGCCGACGACCCGAGCTTTGCCGGACAGGGAATCTGATCATGACCGCCATCCAGCGCTACGCGCGCCCCAGCCCGCACTTCGACGAGCGCGTCGCGCACGCGGTCGCGGTGCTGCAATCGGCCGCGGCCGAACATGCGGGCGCGATCGTGCAGAGCAGCAGCCTCGGCGTCGAGGCGATGGTGCTGACCGACCTGATCGCGGCCCACCAGCTGCCGATCGCGGTGGCCACGCTCGACACCGGCCGGCTGCATGCCGAGACGCTGGCGCTGATCACGCGCATCGAGCAGCGCTACGGCATCGTCGTCGAGCGCTGGCAGCCGCGGGACGAAGCGGTGATCCGCTTCGTCACCCGCCACGGCGTGGACCCGATGTACCGCAGCGCCGAGCTGCGCCGCGCCTGCTGCGACCTGCGCAAGGTCGAGCCGCTGGCGCGCATGCTGCACGGGCGCAGCGCGTGGATCACCGGCCGGCGCCGGCAGCAGTCCGCGACGCGCGACGCGGTTCCGTTCCACGAGCACGACCGCGACGGCCGGCTGAAGCTCAACCCGCTGGCCGACTGGAGCTGGGGCGACGTCTGGCACTACGTGGCCAGCCGCGACGTGCCGTACAACGAACTGCACGACCGCCGCTTCCCCAGCATCGGCTGCGAGCCCTGCACCCGCGCGATCGCCGACGGCGAGGACTTCCGCGCCGGTCGCTGGTGGTGGGAGAACGACGAGGCCCGGGAATGCGGCTTGCACAGCAAGCCGCATTCCGCGGCGCCAGCCGCGACCTCGCGCAGCGAGGCGGGCGTCGTCGTTCCGGCGCAGGCTCACATCGGCGCAGCCGATGTGAAGGCCGCGCCAGCGGCCGGCCGCAGCCAGAACGCCGACAGCGGCCTGCACGTCCAGGCGGCACCGGCACCCGCGGCGCGGGTCGCGCAGCCGGCGCGCTGATCATGGGTCGCGTCGCCTTCGTCGGTGCCGGCCCCGGCGCAGCCGACCTGATCACGCTGCGCGGAGCGCGCCTGCTCTCGATGGCCGACGTCGTGCTCGCCGACGCGCTGGCCGACCCGGACCTGCGGGATCTCGCGCCGCGCGCGATCTGGCGCGACGTGGGCAAGCGCGGCTTCGACCATGCGGTCCAGCAGCGCACGATCGACGCGATGCTCGTGCACGAGGCGAAGCGCCACGCGCTCGTGGTCCGGCTCAAAGGCGGCGACCCGAGCCTGTTCGGCCGCCTCGAGGAGGAGCTGCAGGCGCTCGCCGCGCACGGCATCGAGTGCGAGGTCGTGCCCGGCGTCACCGCCGCCACCGCCGCGGCCGCGCACACGCGGCGCCCGCTCACGCGCCGCGGCCGCGGCCGCAGCGTGGCCTTCAGCACCGCGATGACCGCGGCGCACGAGCTGCGCGCTTCGCGCAGTGCCGACAGCGAGGTCTTCTACATGGCCGGGCGCCAGCTCGGCGCGCTGGCGCGGCGGCTGCGCGAGGCCGGCTGGCCCGAGACCACGCCGGTGAGCGTCGTGTCGCGCGCCGGCTGCCGCGACGCGCTGGCCACCGACCACTGCATCGGCACGCTGGCGCAGGCGGCGCTGCTGCATGCGGGCCGGCCGACGGTGGTCACGGCCGGCATCGCCGCCACGGCCTTGCCCGACCGGGCCAAGACCGCAGCCGATACCGGGACACCGCGGCCGGCCCGCGACCTGTCCCACTAGAATTCGGGGTCGTTCACGGCTCGAAGCCGCGCTCGCGTGCGGCGACGGGGCCGTCCCGCCCGCCCCATCCGCACCCGCTCATGACCCACGTCGTCCTCGAATCGTGCATCCGCTGCAAGTACACCGACTGCGTGGACGTGTGTCCGGTCGACTGCTTCCGCGAAGGGCCGAACTTCCTCGCGATCGACCCCGACGAGTGCATCGACTGCGCGGTGTGCATCCCCGAGTGCCCGGTGAACGCGATCCTGCCCGAGGAGGACGTGCCGCAGGACCAGCAGCACTTCATCAAGCTCAACGCCGAGCTGGCCAAGGGCTGGCCCAGCATCACCAAGCGCAAGCCGGCGCTGCCCGATGCCGACGAGTGGGCCGACAAGAAGGGCAAGCTGCCCGAACTCAAGCGCTAGCGCGCGCCGCCGGCCATGGCGCAGAGCGACGGCCGGCCTGCACTGCCATGAACCAGCCAGCATCCGTGGGGGCCGCGTCGCCCCCGATCGAGACCGACGCGGTGATCGTCGGCGCCGGCCCGGTGGGCCTGTTCCAGGTGTTCGAACTCGGCCTGCTCGAGGTCAAGGCGCACGTCGTCGACTCGCTCGCCTATCCGGGCGGGCAGTGCATCGAGCTGTATCCGGACAAGCCGATCTACGACATCCCGGCGGTGCCGGTGTGCACCGGCCGCGAGCTGACCGACAACCTGCTGCGCCAGATCGAGCCCTTCGGCGCGACCTTCCACCTCGGCCAGGAGGTGATGGAGCTGGCCAAGCGCGACGACGGCCGCTTCTTCGTGCGCACCGCGAAGGACACCGCCTTCGTCACCAAGACCGTGTTCATCGCCGCCGGCGTGGGCGCCTTCCAGCCGCGCACGCTCAAGCTCGAAGGTCTCGACAAGTTCGACGGCACCCAGCTCTTCTACCGCGTGCGCGACCCGGCGCAGTTCGCCGGCAAGGACCTGGTGATCATGGGCGGCGGCGATTCGGCGCTGGACTGGGCGCTGAACTTCGTCCAGGAAGGCCCGAACCGCGCCGGCAGCGTGATCGTCGTCCACCGCCGCGACGGCTTCCGCGCGGCGCCGGCGTCGGTGGCGAAGATGCGCGAGCTGTGCGACGCGCTCGAGATGCAGTTCATCGTCGGCCAGGCCAGCGGCTTCGAGGAGAAGGACGGCCGGCTCACCGGGCTGAAGATCACCGGCGGCGACGGCGTCACCCGGCTCGTGCCGCTGGACGTGCTGCTCGTCTTCTTCGGCCTGAGCCCGAAGCTCGGGCCGATCGCCGATTGGGGCCTGGCGATCGAGCGCAAGCAGCTGGTCGTCGACACCGAGAAGTTCGAGACCAGCGTGCCGGGCATCTTCGCCGTCGGCGACATCAACACCTACCCGGGCAAGAAGAAGCTGATCCTGTCGGGCTTCCACGAAGCCGCGCTCGCCGCCTTCGGCGCCGCGCCGTACATCTTCCCCGACAAGCGCATCCTGCTGCAGTACACGACCACCAGCCCGAAGCTGCACAAGGTGCTCGGCGTCGAGACGCCGAACTTCGACGACTGACGGCGCGCCGCCGCACCGGCGCATAATCCAGATCGTTGCCCGCGCGCCGCGCGGGCAACCTCCGCTAGGGGTGCTGACCGGGCCTTCGGGCCCGGCCGGCTGAGACAGTCCCTTCGAACCTGACTGAGGTAATCCTCGCGCAGGGAAGCAAGCCGCAGCACCGCATCGGCGCTGCCGGCGCCGCCGACCTGCCATCGCACGAGATCGACGATGGCAACCCAACCGAAGTATCCGATCGCCGCGCTCGCGCGCGGCGCCCTGCTCGCTCTGACGGTCGTGCCCGTGGCGCCTGCTTCGGCCCAGGCCGAGGCCGAACGCGTCACCGTGACCGCACCGCGCAGCGCCGGCACCGTCACCGGCTTTGCCGACCAGCCACTGGCGACATCGCCGTTCCAGGTCGACGTGACGACGCAGGAACGGATGAAGGACGACGGCATCCGCCGGCTGTCCGACGTCGCGCGGGTCGATGCCGCCGTCGGCGACGGCTACAACGCGGTCGGCTACTACGACTTCCTGAGCGTGCGCGGCTTCGTGCTCGACAACCGCTTCAACTACCGGCGCGAAGGCCTGCCGATCAGCGCCGAGACCGCGATCCCGCTTGACAACAAGGCGCGGATCGAGGTGCTGAAGGGCATCAACGGCTTCCAGGCCGGCGTCGGCTCGCCGGGCGGGCTGGTCAACGTCGCGGTCAAGCGGCCGACCTTGCAGCCGATCTCGGAGCTCTTCGTCGGCTGGCAGCAGAACGGCTCCGTCCTCGGCAGTGTCGACCTGAGCCGCCGCCTCGGCGAGCAGCAGGCGTTCGGCCTGCGCCTGAACGCCGCGGCCGAGCGCATCGACCCGGCGGTGAACCGGGCCGACGGCGAGCGCTGGCTGCTGGCGGCCGCCGGCGACTGGCGACTGGGGCCCGACACGCTGCTCGAGGCCGAGATCGAGACCTCGCGCCGCAGCCAGCCGAGCGTGCCCGGCTTCAGCGTGCTCGGCAGCGTCGTGCCTGCGCCGAGCGACCCGTGGATCAACATCAACGACCAGGCCTGGTCTTTGCCGTCGGTGTTCGCGTCCACCGTCGGCACGCTGCGCTGGCGCCAGAACCTGGCCGCGGGCTGGCAGTTCGTCGCGCTGGCCGGCAGCCAGCAGCTGAAGACCGACGACCGCATCGCGTTCCCGTTCGGCTGCAGCGCCGAGAACGTCTACGACCGCTTCTGCAGCGACGGCAGCTTCGACTTCTACGACTTCCGCAGCGAAGACGAGACGCGGCGCACGAACGCGCTCGACCTGTCGCTGAGCGGGCCCTGGCGGACCGGCCCGGTGCGCCATGCGATCACCGTCGGCCTGCAGTTCGCCCGGGCCCGGCAGCGCACGCAGCCGCAGGCCTTCAACTATGTCGGCACCGGCAACGTCGAAGGCACCGCGACCGTGCCGCCCGACCCGACCCCGTCGACGCCGGGCACGAACCGCGATTCGAGTTCGAACGAGCTGTATCTGCGCGACCGGATGGCCTTCGACGAACGCAACGCGCTGTGGCTCGGGCTGCGCTACACGCGCCAGCAGACCGACACCGTGCTGACCGACGGCACCCAGGCCACGCGGCTCGAGCAATCGTTCGTCTCGCCGTGGCTGGCCTTCACGCACGCGCTCGACGGCGGCACGGTGCTCTATGCCAGCTGGGGCACGGGCCACGAGTCGGACGTGGTGCCCAACACGCCGATCTACGGCAACCGCGGCCAGGCGCTCGATGCCCTGCAGAGCCGGCAGATCGAGCTCGGCGCCAAGGGCCCGCTGCCGCAGGCCGGCGGGAGCTGGACGCTGGCGCTGTTCGACATCGAGCGCCCGGTGTCGGCCGACTTCGGCAGCTGCGATGCCCCCGACACCTGCACGCGCTTGCGCGACGGCGAACAGCGGCACCGCGGCGTGGAGGCCGGCATCGATGCGCGGCTCGGCACCTTCAGCCTGGCCGGTGGCGCGATGGCGCTGCAGGCGCGGCGCGAAGGCAGCGCCGACGCCGCGATCAACGGCCTGCGCCCGACCAACGTACCGGCCTACACGGCCAAGCTGCAATTCGGCTGGGAGCCCGAGGCCGTGCCGGGGCTGCAACTGCTGGCGATCGGCACCTACGAGAGCAGCCGCATCGTGCTGCCGGACAACAGCCTTTCGATCCCCGGCTGGGGCCGCGTCGACCTGGGCCTGCGCTACCGGCAGCCGCTGGGCGCGTCGACGCTGGTGTGGCGCCTGGCGGTGGACAACCTGTTCGACGAACGCGCCTGGCGCGAATCACCGTTCCAGTTCGCCCACGCCTGGCTGTTCCCGCTGTCGGCGCGGACGCTGTCCGCGTCGCTGCAAGTGCAGTTGTGAGCCTGCGCTTGGCTATAATTTATGCTCGATTCCTCGATAGCTCAGTCGGTAGAGCGCCGGACTGTTAATCCGTAGGTCCCTGGTTCGAGCCCAGGTCGGGGAGCCAAGAAACACGAAGGTCAGCAGGTTAGCGCCTGCTGACTTTTTTGTTTTCTGCGCTTGGCTGGTGCCAGTCGCGAGCGATGCGGTGCTGCTCGCGATCCGTGCCAGCGGGCCGCGACTCGTGGAGCTGTCGATCGATCCGCCGATGGCGATCTCGGCGCGGCTCGGCCTGGTCACGCTCGCCCGGCGCACCCAGCCCGAAACGCTCGCCGTGGTGCGCGGCCTGATGGCGCGACTGCTGCGCGAGCCACCGGGGCGCGGAAGGGCACGTTGACCGGCGCAGCGGGCCTCCCGTCGGCCCGAACTGCCGGCCACCGTCAATCCAGTCATCGCCCGGGGCATGGCCAGTGCCGGCAGCGACGATCCGTTCGGGTGGTCCCGCTTTACGGTCGTGGCGGCCGACGCCGCCTCATGCCGGCCGCGCCCGCATGCAAAACGCCCCGACGAGGAAGTCGATCAGTGCGCGCACTTTCGGCGTCAGGCGCTTGCGGGTCGGGAAGACCGCATAGACGCCGAGCCCGATCGACCGGAACTGCGGCGGGATCTCGACCAGCGCGCCCGAAGCCAGGTGCGTCGCGACCAGGAACGAGGGCTGCAGCACGATGCCCTTGTGCTGCAGCGCCGCGGCGCAGCAGGTGTCGCCGCTGTTGGTGCGCATGCGCGGCGCCACCTTCACGGTGACACGACTTCGGCGGCTTCGATCCGGCGCTGTACCCGCTCGGCTATCCGGCCCGCGGCCATGCGGTGCTGGCCCAGCGCACCGTCGAGCGCCTGATCGAGGCCGGTTGGTCCGCCCAGGCCGACGAGCGGCGCGGCATGGACCATGGCGCGTGGGTGCCGCTGATGCACCCGTACCCCGCCGCGGACGTGCCGGCGTTCCAGGTGTCGCTGCCGTCGCGGCTGGATGCCCGGCGCGCGTCGGCCTTCGGGCGGGCGCTGGGGCCCCTGGCCGACGAAGGCGTGCTGATCGTCGGTTCGGGCAGCCTGACGCACAACCTTTACGAGTTCCGTTCGGGGCACGGCGCGAGGACGGTTGACCGCTGGCGGCTACTGGCGATCGAGCAGGAACCCCGCGAAGAAGGCCGCCAGCTCGTCGAATCCGTCCAGCGGCAAGACATGCGCGGTGTACTGGTCCGGACGCACCACCACCATGCATCCGCGTTCCCGGTCGATGCCGCGCATGTCGAAGATGTCGCCGACCCCCTTGTGATCGACGCAGAAGACCTTCTCGTGGTCCTGCAGGCCGAGCCTGCCGGTCTTCGGCTTCAGCAGCGACGGCATGTTCTCGTAGTCGAGCTGGTCGAAGGTCTGCTGGAACACGGCGCGGAAGTCGATCACCGCATCGATGTCCTCGCCCCTGCGCGTGTGCTTGACGACCGGGGATCGCGGGTCCGTCTCCAGCCAGTCGGCCAAACGGTGGATCGCCGAACCGGCGTTCGAGCTGTCGGCCCTGCCGGCGAAGGCATAGATCCGCCAGCGCGCGTCGGCCTCGGCGGCGTGGCCGAGCTGCATCTGCTTGGCGTCGGCCAGCCGCACCACCGGCGCCGAGTGGAAGCGGCGGCCGATTTCCTCCCCCTTCGCGAGCGCCTGGTGCGTCCCCGGTGCGAAAAGCGTCGACGGGTCGTACCTGACGGCGTTGCCGCCGGTGAACTCCAGGTTCGCCTTGAACTGCCGGATGATGCGCGGCTCTTCGGTGCCGTCGCGCTCGGCCTGCGTGGTCGGCGCCGACATGATCCGCGCCCATTCGTGGTCGGTCTCGACCAGCCGCCGGGCTTCGGTCAGGCGCTCCCGCGAGTAGCTGCGCAACAGGCTGGCGTCCGACCGGCCTTGAAGCACATGGACCAGCTTCCAGCCCAGGTTGAAGGTGTCCTGCATCGAGACGTTCATGCCCTGCCCCGCCTTCGGCGAATGGGTGTGGCAGGCATCGCCGGCGGTGAACACCCGCGGGTTGCGGTCCGAGCCCTCGGGCACGTCGTCGAACCGGTCGGTGATGCTGTGCCCGATGTCGTAGATCGACCACCAGACCACCTCCTTCACGTCGAGCGTGTAGGGCCGGATGATCCGGTTCGCCGCCGCGATCATGTCGTCCTGGGTGAACTTGCGGCTCGCGGCCTTCTCGTCGGGCTTCAGCTTGTCGAGCTCCACGTACATCCGGAACACGTAGCCGCCTTCGCGCGGCAGGATCAGGACATTGCCTTCGTTCGCCGACGAGATCAGGCACTTCTGGCGCACGTCCGGAAAGTCGGTGTTGGCGAGGATGTCCATCACGCCCCAGGCCTGGTGCGCGGCGTCGCCGTGCAGCGCGCCGCCGATCGCCTTGCGCACGGCGGAGTGGGCGCCGTCGCAGCCGACCACGTAGTTCGCCCGCACCGTTCGGGTCGCCCACCAGTTCACGCCGCTGGCGTCCTTGAGCGTCACCGCCACCGGGTGATCGTCGGTCGCGGGGTCGATCGTCAGGCCGACGACCTCCCAGCCGTAGTCGGGCTCGAGGCGCGACGGCGAGTTCTTCATCACTTCGAGGAAGAGCTCGTGCAGCCGCGCCTGGTTGATCAGGATGTGCGGCATTTCCGAGCTGTCGTCGGCCACGTCCTGCACGCGCCCGACCCGCTTGATGTGCGCGGGGTTGGCCGGGTCCGGCATCCAGAACGCGGTCTGGTTCACCCAGTAGGTCTCGCGCTTGACCTTCTCCGCGAAACCGAAGGCCTGGAACATCTCCATGGTGCGCGTATTGATGCCGTCGGCCTTGCCCTTGATGATGTTGCCGGGCATGCGCTCGACGATCATCGTCTCGATCTCGGGGAACTGCGCCAGCTGCGCGGCCAGGCAAAGACCGGCCGGACCCGTGCCTGCGATCAGCACGTCGACCTGGTCAGGCAGCGGTTCGTTGCTGCCCCGGTTGCGCCGGTTGGGGGCAGCAGGCTTGACGTCGGGGTTGCCTCCACGGAACCCATCCTTGTAGAACTGCATGTCGGTGTCCTTGGTTGAGCGCGTTGAACGGTGCCGGTGGGCCTCAGGCCGGCTGCCGCACATCCGGATTCAGCAGGCGCATCGCATTGTTCTTGAGAATCAGCGGCCTGACCGCATCCTTGAAGCCGGCCTTTTCGAAATCGGCGAGCCAGCGGTCGGGCGTGATCGGCGGGAAGCCGCTGCCGAACAGGATGCGATCGCGCAGGAGCGGCGATCGCGTAGTGCACCAGCTGCGGCGGAAAGTACCGGCCCTGCCCGGACGCTACCGTGCCGAGGGAAGCATCGAAGGTCGTGGCGGGACGATGGCGTTCACCAGCGCAAGGCTTGCCGATATCGACAGCGACCCGGTTGTGGGTACCGCGAACTCCGCGCTTGCTCCGGGCAGACCGAACTCCGACTGAAGTGGGATCCATCGGGCGCCGCGGCACCGACGCTCAGCCCGACGCGCTGGCCATCGTCGCGGGCCCGTAGACCAGCGTGTACGCCGCGTCGTCGGGGATCGGCGGCATCGTCGCCTCCCACTCGGCGTAGCGGCGGCGCAGTGCGTCGAGCCGGGCGGGTTCGCGCGCCGCGAGGTTGGCCCGCTCGCGCGCATCGACGTCGATGTTGAACAGGAACTCGTGGCCGTCGAGCTTCAGGTACTTCCACGCGCCGTCGATCGCCGCCCGCTGGCCGCGGTACTTCATGCGCCAGAACATCGGCCGCTCGCGCCGCGCCTCGGGGTCGTCGAGCACGTCGAGCAGGCTGATCCCGTCGAGCGGGTAGGCCGGATCCGGCGCGACGCCGGCTGCGTCGAGCAGCGTGGGCATCCAGTCCATCGTCATCATCGGCTGGCGGGTACAGCCGCCGGCGCGGATGCGTGCCGGCCAGCGCGCGAGCAGCGGCACGCGCAGGCCGCC
The DNA here is from genome assembly GCA_017302495.1 of Burkholderiales bacterium. GTDB lineage: Bacteria > Pseudomonadota > Gammaproteobacteria > Burkholderiales > Burkholderiaceae_C > Rubrivivax. The sequence goes on along the minus strand of JAFLDG010000066.1, from coordinate 996 downwards.
TTCGAGCAGGTCCATCTTCTTGCCGACGAAGGGCCAGACGTCGGAGAAGCGCTCGCCGCCGTTGTCGCTGGTGAACACGACCAGCGTGCCCGCGGCCACTGCCTGCAGCTTGGGAGTCCGGCTGTGCGGGAGCGCCGGCCTCGAGGACACGGCGCAGGTTCTCGAAGGCCTGCACGATCTGCGCCTCGCTGCCTTCGACGATGCGCATCTGCTCGTCGCGCCCGACCTGCCCCGAGACATCGATCGTGCGTCCCACCCGCACCGCCGGCGCGTAGTGGATCTGCTCGTACACGGCTTCCATCCCCGCGGGACGATGGCCTGGCCTTCAGGCGGTCCGTCATCGGCCCTTCGAGTTCGCCCAGCGCGTCGCCCGGCGGGACGAAACCGAGCAGTTCCCGGTACGCGCGCACGCGCGCGGCCGCTGCCTCGCTCGCCAGGGCGCTGAGCCGATCCCGGCCCCTGGCGATGGACACCGATGGGTCGCTCATGTCGCTCGCCCGGCTGGCTCGCCGCCCGGCGCCGGCCGAACCCGGCGGCCCACGCTGCCGCCCACGTCAGCGGCGCTCCGGGCCGAGACCCATCGGCGCCGGCATCGGATTGGCCACCGTCCGGAACAGGCCGCGGAACTCCTTCTGTCGGTCGACGCCGACCATCGGGTCGTTGTTCGACTTGAACGCGGCATCGATCGGCGCCCAAGGCACGCGTGCAGCCGTGGGAGACGGTCGCCGAGCCGCGCGCGCCGCGACTCGGGCGCGGCGATCCCGGCCAGCAGATGATCCGGCTCGGTCGACACGTGCCGTCTGGACAGCAACGCCGCGGTGTCGGCTTCGACGCTGGCCGGCCGGGCGCGCAGGCCTGCGTGCCGGCCCCGCGCCTGCTCAAGGCAGCTGGTGCAACACCAGCGGCAGCACCTCGGTGGCGCCAGCCTCGCGCAGCAGCGCCGCCGCCACGGTCGCCGACCAGCCGCTGCGGTAGCGGGCATCGACGAGCAGCAGC
>JAFLDG010000065.1 GCA_017302495.1 Burkholderiales bacterium | reverse complement strand
GGCAACCCGGTGCAGTGGCTCGAGTACCCGATGGAGCATTCGGTGTGCCTCGAGGAGATCCGCGAGGTCGAGCGCTTCCTCCAGCGCGCCTTGCAGCCGGCGGCCGGGCCATAGGCCGGCCACGGCGCGGACGCCGCCGGCCTGCGCGGGCCGCGCGCTCAGATCGGCGGCGCTTCGTCGTCGGGCGTGCAGCACAACGCGCACACCTCGACACCGGTGCTGCCCCAGCGCCAGCCGACCGCCACCGCCCGGGCCGGCGCGGCAGCGGCCGCGACGAAGTCCACCCTTCGGTCGCGCTCGAGCGCGACTTCGCCCGGCGGCAGCGGCACGATCGCCCCCGCCGGATCGTGCGCATGCGGTCGGAACACCCCCAGGCCGTGCCGGGCCAACTCCTCGATCAGGGCCGCCACGCGCGGCCGCTCGGCTTCGCTCACGGGCCAGGCCGCGTCGCTCATGGCTTCACCTCCGGTGCCGCAAACGGGAAGGACAGCGTCGTCTCGCTGCGCCTGCCGGACGTGTCGTGCAGGCGCACCCGGATCCGGCCGGGGGCGTCGCCCTCGAGAGGCGTCGCGTCGATCGTCGCCGTGGCATAGCCCAGCCAGGCGAAGTGCGCGACCACGCGCCGGCCCAGATGGTCTTCGATCCGGATGCCTTCGGGGTTCTCGAAGTTGCGGCCGCGGTCGAGGATGTTGAGCAGCAGCTCGACCTGCGTCCCGGGCCGCACCGGATACTGGCTGAACACCGCGCTGACCAGCCGGGGCACGTCGGTGTCGGGCGGCGTGTCCGCATCGAACTCGATCTTGTGCGCGCCGGGCGCGTGGAACTGCGGGAAGCGCAGCGGGTGCAGATAGCGCGGCAGCGCACTCTTCAGCTCCTTCAGGATGCGCTCCACCGGCGCGCTGCGCTTCCAGTACCCGTGCGCGATCAGCCAGCCGCTGGCCACGCCGATCAGCGAGCTGAGCAGAAGGTTGACGAACGCGACCGGGTCGAAGGTCATCGCCCGCGACTTCTTCCAGGCGGGATCAGGGCTTCAGCACCTTCGGCACCGGCGCCGGCCGCAGCCGGAACGCGTCCGGCATGCCCGAGCCGAGCAGCGGCCTCAGGTACAGCCGGAACGCATCGGTGACGTCGGTGCCGCTCGGCGCGATGAAGGCGTCGTCCATCACCCGCGTCTTGCCGGCCACGGTCTCCAGCGGCACGAGTTCGTAGTCGGCCGAGTAGAAGCCGGTGCGCTTGATCGCGACCGAGCCGTCGCGGTCGCCCCACATCGCGAACTGCACCGCCTTCTCGCCGACCTCGCGCGCCTCGCGCGCGTCGACGTCCGAGACGCAGCCGATGAAGCTGCGCTGCAGGTAGCCGAAGGTGTCGCCGCGCACGCGCTTGATGCCGAGCCGGGTCTTGATCTCCTCGCACAGCAGGTCGGCCAACGCGCCGCTGCCCGACAGCTGCACGTTGCCGTGCGCATCGCGCTCCAGTTCCTTCGCGAGCTGCGCCAGCATCGGCTGGCCCGATGCGTCGTGGATGCCTTCGGACACCGCGATCACGCAGCGTCCATGGCGCTCGTGCGCGGCCTTGACGTCGGCGAGGAACGAATCGATCGAGAAGTCGCGCTCGGGCAGGTAGATCAGGTGCGGGCCGTCGTCGGGGAACTTCTTGCCCAAGGCGGAGGCCGCGGTCAGGAAGCCGGCGTGCCGGCCCATCACCACCCCGACGTAGACCCCCGGCAGCGCCGCGTTGTCGAGATTGGCGCCGGCGAAGGCCTGCGCCACGAAGCGCGCGGCCGACGGGAAGCCGGGCGTGTGGTCGTTGGCGACCAGGTCGTTGTCGATCGTCTTCGGGATGTGGATGCAGCGCAGCGGGTAGTTCGCCTTGGCGGCTTCCTCGTTGACGATGCGCACCGTGTCCGACGAGTCGTTGCCGCCGATGTAGAAGAAGTAGCCGACGCCGTGCGCGCGCAGCACCTCGAAAATCTGCTGGCAGTACTTCAGGTCCGGCTTGTCGCGGGTCGAGCCCAGCGCCGAGGCCGGCGTCGCGGCGACCAGCTCGAGGTTGTGGCTGGTCTCGCCCGTCAGGTCGACGAAGTCCTCGTTGATGATGCCGCGCACACCGTGGCGCGCGCCGTAGATGCGTTCGACACCGCCGAAGCGGCGCGCCTCGAGCACGACGCCGACGAGCGACTGGTTGATGACCGCGGTCGGGCCGCCGCCCTGGGCGACGACGATCTTCGTTCCTGCCATTCGCTGCTCCTGCACGCATCACGACCAGACCGCCGCATTGTGCGACGCCTTCCGGGCGCAGGCGAGCCGCTACAATGCGCGGCTTTCCCGATGCCGGTGTAGCGCAGTGGTAGCGCAGCTGCTTCGTAAGCAGTTGGTCGGGGGTTCAAATCCCTCCACCGGCACCACCTCAGATCGATCAACGGGCCCGGCGCAAGCCGGGCCCGTTGTCCTCGAGGTGCCCGGAAGGCCGCTCCCGGCCCTGAGCTGTCCTTCGTCGCTGTGACGAAAGCAGCCGCTGCGGCGCTTCAACGCGGCGCGCGGGGCCGCCGACGGGGTGGCCAACTCCGTTCAGCCAAATTCTCATTCACTCCGTTGGCCACCCCGCCGTCGGCCCGGCCTGTGGTGTGCCCCCGCCGCCGCCGCCCGTGCGGACGAAGCGTCTTGTCGGTGGTGCCGGAGCGCGCAGCCGGTGCCGGCAAAGGCGAGGAGGGGGCGGCCGACGGAGTGAAAGCGCGCAGCGCTTCGGCGAAGGCTCATATCGCGCAGCGATGTGACGCCGCAGCCAATGAGAATTTGGCTGAACGGAGTCGGCTGCCCCCTCCTCGCCTTTGCCTCTCGGTCGCAACAGCGGCGAAACGGGAACAGCAGACCTGCCGAACAGCCGCAAAGGGCCGCCAGCGAACGCCCACGACTTTGCGCCTGAACGCGCGCCGCATCACGGCGCGCGCCAGCGTGCCAGCAGCTCGGCCTCGCGCGCCGGCGCCAGCCCCGGCGGTGTGCTCGGTGACGCAGCGGCGGTCGCAGCCCAGGCGGCGGTGTCGGCGATCGTCTCGGCCCACGGCCGGCAGCGCAGCCCGGTGGCCCGAGCGCGCGACGCGTCGAGCCGGTGCGAGGCTTCCTCGTCCCGCCCGAGCCAGACCGGCAGGTCGGACCAGGGCTCCACCCCCGCAGCGCGCAGGAAGTCCTCGTCGACCCAGACCGGCCGCACGGTCGGCCCGAGCGTCGTGCGCAGCGCGTCGATCAGCCCGCCCATCGTTCCGGCCGGGTCGGGACCGGTGAGGTTGAATGCGCCGGTGGTGCCGGCCTCGGCCTGGCGCAGCAGCCAGGCGGCGGCGTCGCGCACGTCGATGAACTGCACCGGCGCGTCGGGCCGACCCGGGGCGAGCACTTCGCCGCCGGGCTCGGCGCGCGCGAAGCGCCGCACCCACCAGGTGAAGCGCTCGGTCGGGTCGTGCGGCCCGACGATCAGCGCCGGCCGCGGCTGCAGGCAGCGGCCCGGAAAGCCCGCCTCCGCTGCCTGCTCGCAAAGCGCCTTCAGCGCGCCGTAGGTCCGGCCGTCGACGGTCTCGGTGTCCGGGTCGTCGATCGTCGCCAGCGCAGCGTCCTCGGCCATGCCGGGCCGGAAGGCGGCATAGACGCTGATGCTCGACACCATCTGGTACTGGCCGACACGGCCGGCCAGCCGCGCGGCCAGCGCATGCACCTGGCGCGGCAGGTAGGCACAGTTGTCGATCGCCGCGTCCCAGCGCTCGTCGTCGCCGAGCACCGACAGATCGCCGTTGCGGTCGGCAATGCAATGGTCCGCCTGCGGAAACAGCCCCGGGTTCGCACGGCCGCGGTTCAGCAGCGTCACCCGGTGGCCGGCCTGCAGCGCCTGCGCGACCAGGTGCCGGCCCAGGAAGCGCGTGCCGCCGATCACGAGCAAACGCATCGCCCCGCACCCCGTCACGGCGGCTGCAGCGTCTGCCGCTTGTGCGCGTTCGCCTCGACCGCCTCCTTCGCGAACCAGAGCGGCAGCAGCTCGCCCGCGAACCAGGTGTCGATCTGGTCCTGCTGGTGCCCGTGGAACTGGCGCTCGACGACGCCGCCGCTGAGCACCGCCAGCGCCTTGCGCTCGTCGGCCAGGTCGGCGACGAAGCGCATCGACGCGAAGAACTGGGTTTCGTAGCCGGCCATGAAGCCGTAGCGGGCGCGCATGACGGTCTCGCCCGAGCCGTCGACCGGCTGCGGCGCGCGGCCGAGCCAGTCGCGGCCGAAGCCGGTGCGGCGCAACGGGCTGTCGAACTGCAGCCGGTGCTCGGCACCCCAGCGCCAGGCCTTCGGGTCGGCGCCGTGCTTGGCGGCCAGCTCGGCGCGCGCGCCGGCCGCGGCGCGGCGGATCAGCTCGGGCAGCGTCTCCACCGGCGGCGTGCGCCGGTCGTCGAACCAGGGCGACTGCGGCTGCGCGGCCAGCGCATCGAAGCGGCCCTGCCACAGGTACCAGTCCTGCAGGTACGCGCGCGCCAGCGGCTCGCCGAGTTCGTCGACGAAGGTCTCGAAGGCCAGCCGCTGGTATATCTGGTGGTAGATCAGCGGCGCGGCCTGGTCGGCACGGTCGCGGAAGTCCCAGCCGCGCAGGATCGCGACGAGGTCGGCCTGCTCGGGCACGCCCTGCAGCGCGGCCACGATCACCGGCGCCAGCCGCTGCGCCTGCAGGTTTTTCGTGTCGGTCAGCAGCGCGCGCTGCGCATCGGTGTTCATGCCCCGGGCCGCGTCGAGCACCTCCGCGATGCGCTCGTAGCGGTAGCTCGGCGCGAAGAACGACGAGTAGTCGAACGGGTAGCCGTCCGGCCGCGTGTCGTGGTTCGCGGTCGCGACCCAGCCGCGCGCCGGCGCGAGCCGGCCCGGCATCTGGTCCGCGGGGATCGAACCGGCCCAGTCGTCTTCGTCCCCGGGCGGCTTCGGAAACAGCCCGTGGCCGCTGCGCCGCACCGGCACGGCGCCGGTCGCGCGGTGGCCGATCACGCCGGCGCGGTCGGCGAAGACGTAGTTGAAGTAGAACGGCGCCATCTGCTGCGCCGCGCGGTCCACCTCGGCGGCATCGCGCGCGACGAGCAGCCGGTCCAACCCGATGTCGCCGCCGGGCAGCTCGGCCGCCATCGTGCGCAGGCTCAACACGCGATCGCCGTTGCTGCCCAGCGGCTGGGTGTCGAGCACCGGGCCGCGCACGGTGCTGTGCACCTCGTGCGTCAGCTCGCGCCAGCCGCCGGGCGCGTCGGCATCCAGCACGCGGATGACTTCGGCCCGGATCTCGAACGGGCGCGCCCGCCCACGGTCCAGGTAGTGTCCCGGCTGGCCCGGCACGAGCTGCTCGACGAACAGGTCCTGGCTGTCGCCGTAGGCGTTGGTGACGCCGAACGCGACCTCGGCGTTGCGGCCGATGATCAGCCCCGGCACGGCCGGCAGCGCCGCACCGACCGCGCGCACCTCGGGGCTGAACAGGCCGATCGGGAACCAGATGCCGGGCAGCATCCGCGCGTCCAGGTGCGGATCGTTCACGACCACCGCCGCGCCGCTGGCCGCGCGCGGCGGCGCGATCGCCCAGTTGTTGCTGCCCGGCTGCGGCAAGGGCCACGCGGCACCCTGGTTTGCGCCCAGGGCCGCACCGACCCCGAGCGGCACCGCGGCAGCCAGGCGCCCGGCCGGCGGCGCCTGGCGGTCCGGGTTGTGGTTCAGCGGGAAGAGCTCGGCCGCACGCTCCGGCCCGAGCGCATCGATCAGCTGCTGCACGACCAGTTCGCTGCGGTAGTTGACCGACTGGCTCCAGCCGGCGAAGTGCAGGATGAGGACCATGTCCTCGAGTGTCCACGGCCGCGTCCGGAAGCCGGCGAGCCGCAGCTCGACCGGATGATCGGACGCGTGGTCTTCGATGTACGCGTTCAGCCCCTGCGCATACCAGCCGAGGAATTCGCGCGCCGCCGGCGACAGCAGCTTGGCGTGACGCTCGGCATTGCGGCGCAGGCCGACCGTGCGCATCTCGCGGTCGCTGGCCAGGCCGCGTTCGCCGATCGCCTCGGCCAGACGGCCCTCGGCCAGCGCGCGATAGGCCTCGAGCTGGAACAGCCGCGCCTGCGCGACGACGAAGCCCTGCGCGCGGATCAGGTCGGGCAGGTTCTGCGCGAAGACGTACGGGATGCCGTAGGCGTCGCGCAGCACCTCGACCGGCGCGGCGAGCCCGCTCGTCGTCAGCGTGCCCTCGACCCGCGGCCCGCGCCCGGCGCCGGACACCACCCACAACGCGCCGCCGGCCGCGAGCAGCAGCACCAGCACCAGACCGCGCCAGACCCAACGCATCGTTCTCCTCCCTGCCCCGTCTGCCGATCATAGGTGCGCGTGCCGCGGCGCGGTCTCGAAGGGATGCCCGGCCCGCGGGCGGCTGCCCGGCGCGGCGTGCGGAACGCCGCCCGCCCCGCCGTCGCGACCCTGGCGCACCGGCCGGCACGAACCTATAGTCGGTGCCCTGGGAGGGCACGGCCATGGGACTCGTCACCGAGGATCGCACCTGCAAGGTCGCCGTCGTCAACCGGACCGGCCGGCGGCTGTCGATGGTCGCCGTCGGCCACAAGTACTCCGACGTCTATCGCGACTCGTTCCAGTGGCTGAGTGCCGTCGAGCCGGGTCAGACCACGCCGGCGGCGGGCCCGGTGCGCTACCACATCGGCGTGGCCACGACCGGGCGCGACTGGTGGCTCGTCACCTGGGTCCACGCCGCGACCGGGGAGGCGTTCCACACGGCGCCGCACAACTACCGCGAGTGGCTCGACGCGCCCGAGAAGGTGCTGCACGGCGCGACCGAGCTGGCCCACTGCGTCGCCGGCGGCTTTCTCGTCGACCGGATCCTGAAGAACGCGTCCGTGCTGGCCTTCCTGTCACGCATCGGCGTGCCCGAAACCTGGCTGCCGGCCGCGGTCGAGGGCGGCATGAGCCTGAAAAACGCCTGCATCGTGCTCGGCTGCGTCGAACTCACGCGGGCGCTGACCAATACCGAAGCCACCGTCGGCTTCAAGCAGCACATCCTGCGCGACGACGATGCCGGCCGCACGCTGCAGATCGAACTCGGGCCGAACAACGCCGTGCACCTGCGGTCGCACTCCGGCGTATCGGAGACGGTCGCGAGCCGCTTCGACCTGGCGCGGGCCTTGAAGTTGTAGACCGCCCCCCCCCCCGCGGGGGGCGGCCGGCCCAGGGCGGTGGATGCGGCCACGGGCCGGTCGCGGCCGATCGGCAACTCGGCCGGCCGGCGACGGCACGGGCGCGATCAGGTGGCCGCCGCGGCCGGCCCCAGAAGCCAGCGCGCCTCGCCCTCGAGCTGCAGCCGGTGCGTGTGGAACGCATGCAGCGTGCGGCGGTGGCCGACGCTGACGACGATGCAGTCCGGCAGCTCGCGCCGCAGCAGCGTGTACATCGCATGCTCCAGGCCTTCGTCCATGGCCGAGCTGGCTTCGTCGAGGAACACCAGCCGCGGCTGCTTCAGCAGCACGCGCGCGAAGGCCAGGCGCTGCTGCTCGCCGATCGACAGCTGCTGGCTCCAGTCCGCTTCGGCGTCGAGATGTCCCGACAGATGCGCGAGCTGCGCCCGCTCCAGCGCGGCCTGTGCCTGTGTGTCGCCGACCTCCGCGTCCGGATACGCGAGCGCGGCGCGCAGCGTGCCCAGCGGCAGGTACGGCCGCTGCGGCAGGAACAGCGCATCGCGGCCGAGCGGCGCGCGCACGCGGCCTCCGGCAAAGGGCCACAGCCCGGCGAGCGCGCGCAGCAGCGTCGTCTTGCCGGCGCCCGACGCGCCCTGCACCAGCAGCGCGTCGCCCGGCGCGAGCTTCAGGCCGAGCCCGCGCACCAACACCGCGCCGTCGGGCCGGCGCACGTCGAGCGCGTCGATCTCGAGCGTGTCATGGTCCGTGTCGATGCGCACGCCCGGCAGCGCGCGCGCCTGCTCGTCCACGTCGAGAAAGCCGGTCAGGCGGTCGAGCACCGCGCGGTACTGCGCAAACGCGTCGTACGACAGGCGGAAGAACGACAGCGCGTCCTGCACCTGGCCGAAGGCCTGCGAGGTCTGCATCACGTCGCCGAGCTTGATCTGGCCGGAGAAGAAGCGCTGCGCCTGCAGCAGGAACGGGAACACCACCGCCGCCTGGCTGACGGCGAGGTTGAAGCCGTCGAACTTCATGCTCCGGAAGACGATCGCCCACAGGTTGCGGATCACCTCGTCGAAGCGCCGGCGCAGGGTGGCGCGCTCAACCGCCTCGCCGCGGTAGAAGGCCACGTTCTCGGCGTACTCGCGCAGCCGGATCAGCGCGTAGCGGAAGTCGGCGCCGAGCTTCTCGGCCAGGAAGTTCAGCCGGATCAGCGGCCGGCCGAGCCAGAACGCGAACACGCTGGCGACGATCACGTAGACGTAGACCAGGAACACCATCGCCCGCGGCACTTCGATGCCGCCGAAGGCGATCGGCCCCGACAGGTTCCACAGGATCAGCGTGAAGGTGACCAGCGACACCACCGCGTCGACCGCACCGATCGCCAGCGAGCGCGTCGACGACACGAAGCTGCCGACGTCGACCTGGATGCGCTGGTCCGGGTTGTCGGTCGGGTTCGGCACGAAGCGCGCGCGGTAGTAGGCGCTGCCGGCGAGCCAGTCGTCGGTGAGGCGGTCGTTCATCCAGGTGCGCCAGCGGATCTCGAAGGCCTGCGCGACGTAGAACGCAACCAGCACGCGCAGGACGTGCAGCGTCGCGAGCAGCCCGAACAGGCCCATGAAGAACCAGAAGGCCTTCGCATCGAGCGCCTGCACGCTGTCGTAGAAGCCATTGTTCCAGTACGACAGCAGCACGTTCAGCCGCACGCCGGCAATCGCCAGCAGCAAGACCAGCGCTGCCGCGGCCAGCGGCCGCCAGTCGCGGCGCGGGTCGAAGTAGGAGCCGGCCAGCCGGACGAACTGCCGGCCCCAGCGTGTGAAGCGGCCGAGCCCGGCGGCGACGAGCGCGAAGCCGACGAGGACGAAGAGGTAGGTCCGGGCGATCCAGACCAGGCTCTCGAGCCATTGCTGCGAAGTCCACTGCATCGGTGCGCGCCCCGTCGGCTTGAACGAAGGCGCAATGATGCTCGGGATCAGGAGGCCGTCACCCCGCGCCGGCGCCGCCCCGCAACGGCGGCCGTCGGCAACAGCCAGCCGCCCGAACCCGCGGCGGCCGCCGGCCCGACCGACGCGAGGCAAGAACGGCCGCCGTCGGCGGCCGCTCGGCGGGCAACGCGCGCGTCAGCCCGTCGCGTGCGCGGCGGCTTCTGCGTTGCCTTCGGGCACGCCCTGCCACAGCAGCTCGTAGCCGACCTCGCGCGAGCCTTCGGCCAGCGCGCCGAGCGCGGCGAACTTCTCGCGGAAGACGCGGTCGGCGTGCGAGCGCTCGTGCTGCTCGAACGAGCGCCAGTAGGTGGCGATCACGAGGTCGTGGTCGGCGCCCTGGACGCCGCCGAGCGAACCTTCGTCGGAGACGAAGCCCGACAGCCGGAACACCTGGCCGGCGATGAAGCCGCCCTTCTCGTTGCCGTAGGTTTCCTTGACGACGTTGCACATCTCGGCCAGCGCGACCTCGACGTCGTCCATCTCGACGCCGGGCTTCAGCTTGACGGTGTTGAACAGCATCTTCACGCCGAAGGGGATGGTGATCGGGCCGAACATGGGTGGGTGCTCCTGCGAGTTCGTCGGTGCCGGCCGCCAGGCCGGCGAAACGGAAGCGAGTGTGCGGCACCACCGGTGCGCCTGCAACCCGCAGGGCCTTCAGACCACCAGCGTGCCCACGCTCGCGCCGCCGCAGACGTAGAGCACCTGCCCGGTGACGAAGCCGGCTCCGGGGTCGACGAAGAAGTCGACCGCGCGCGCCACGTCCTCCGCCGTGCCCAGGCGCTTCACCGGAATCGCCTCGGCCAGCCGACGCTCGCGTTCGCTCTCGGCCGGCACCACCTCATGGAACATCTCGGTGCCGCGGATCGGCCCCGGCGCGACGACGTTGACCGTGATGCCGTCGGCGGCCAGCTCCAGCGCCCAGGTGCGCGCCAGCCCGATCATGCCGGCCTTGGTGGCCGAGTAGGCGCTGCGCGTGGCGAGCCCGAGCGCGCCGCGCGACGACAGCAGCACGATGCGGCCGAAGCTCAGCTGCCGCATCGCCGGCAGCGCGGCCTGCGCGAGCGTGATCGCGCAGCTCAGGTGCAGCTCGGTCAGCGTGTCGAGGTCGGCGAGCTGCACGTCGGCCAGCAGCGCGGGGCGGATGATGCCGGCGTTGTGCACCAGCGTGGTGATCGTGAATCGCGCCGCCAGCTCCGCCGCCAAAGCGCGGGTCGCCGCGCGGTCGCCGAGGTCGACCTCGAACGAATGCAGCCGCGGGTGCGCGATCGCGGTCGGCCGGCGCGCGAGCGCCAGCACCTCGTGCCCCTGCTGCAGCAGGTGTTCGCAGATCACCTTGCCGATGCCGGCGCTGCTGCCGGTGACCAGCGCGACGCCGCGTTCGTTCATGCCGAGGCTCCCACCAGCGCCAGCACGCGCAGCGGGCTGCCGCTGCCTGAGGCGATCTTCAGCGGCGGGCAGATCAGCAGGCTGCCGGTCGGCGGCAACCGGTCCAGGTTGCACAGGCACTGCAGCCCGTAGCGGCCGGCGCCGTGCATCAGGGAGTGGCACGGGTACGGCGGGCGCAGGTGAACGCCCTGGCCGGCATCGGTGCCGATCGCCTCCGAGCCGAAGCCGAGCACGTCGCGCTGCTCGACGAGGAACTGCACGGCCTCGACGGACGGCCCCGGCGTGTGCTGGCCGGTCTCGTCGAAGTTCTGGTAGGCCTCGGCATCCTGCCGTTCGCTCCAGCGCTTGCTCCAGTCGGTGCGCATCAGCACCCACGAGCCGGCGGCGATGCGGCCGTGCGCGGCCTCGAAGGCCTCGATGTCGGCCACGGTGAGCAGGTAGTCGGGGTCGGCCGCGGCCTGTTCGTGGCAGTCGATCACGACCGCCGGCGCGACGAAGTGCTGCACGGGGATCGTGTCGACCGCGTTGTTCGGCAGGTGCCGGCCGCTGACCCAGTGGACCGGGGCGTCGAAGTGCGTGCCGGTGTGCTCGCCGCAGGAGAAGTTGTTCCAGTACCAGCCCGGGCCGCGCTCGTCGTAGCGCGAAACCTCCTCGATGCGGAACGGCCAGCACTGCCCCATCTCGGGCGGCAGCGCGATCTGCGGAAACTCCGGGCTCAGCGTCTGCGTCAGGTCGATCACGCGGATGCCGCCGCCGGCGAGGGCGCGCGCGACAGCAGCCAGCAGTTCGGTGGGAATGGATGTGTTCATGCCACCTGCGCTCCACCCGCGCCGAGTTCCAGCTCGAGCACCTTCGGGTTCTCGCGCCAGCGCTCGAGCCACTCCTGCGCCACGTCACCGGGATAGACGTCCTCGATGCCGTCGCGCAGCGCCTTGATCATCGCGTTCGCCAGCGCCTCGGGCGAGAGCTTCGGCGGCGGCAGGTTCTGGTTCCACGGCTCGTCGATCGGGCCGGGGAAGACATTGACCACCCGGATGCCGGCCGGCCGCATCTCGGCCCGCAGGCATTGCGCGAGCGAATGCGCCGCCGCCTTGCTGGCGCTGAAGGTGCCGTGCGGCGGGAAGTTGGCCAGCGCGTAGATCGACAGCAGGTTCACCCAGGCGCAGGCCGCCAGCACCCCATCGGCCGCGCGGCCCTTGAGCGCCGGGCCGAAGGCCTGCGCCAGCCGCAGCAGCCCGAAGTAGTTGATCTCCATCTCGGCCCGCGCCGCGTCGGTGCCGCGGCGCGCGGCGATGCCGAAGCTGCGGTGGACCTCGGCGTTGTTGACCACGATGTCGACCTTGCCGCCGATCTCGCCGGCGAGCGCGTCCACCGAACGTGCATTGCTCAGGTCGAGCGGCACCAGCGTCACCTGCGGCAAGGCCGCGATGTCGTCGAGCCCCGAGCCGTGGCGCTTCCAGGGCTCGGCATGGCCGACCCAGACGATCTCGGCGCCGGCCTCGACCAGCGCGCGCACGATCGCCGGGCCGGGGGCGGCCATGCCGTCGCTGACCAGCACCTTGCGCATCTTCGGGTCGTTGCTCATCTCGCGTTGCATCGGGTCGTCGGCCATGTTCTCGGTCTCCTCGGGGGGCAGGGCGATCAGCACCGCGCGGCCGGCGCGGTCGAGCCGCGCCGTGACGCGCACCGGCGCGGGGGCATCGGCCACGTCGCCATGCAGGTGCGCCACCACCGTCGGCCCGGTGCCGAGCCGCACCAGGCCCAGGCGCCACGGCAGCCGCTCGCGGAAGAAGAGGTCGTTGCTGTGATGCAGCGTGGTCAGCGCGAGCAGCTCGCCGGCGCCGTCCTGCGGCTGCCAGCGCAGGCGCGGCGACAGGCAGCGGTGGCACGCGTCGCGCGGCGGGTATTGCACCGCGCCGCAGTCGAGGCAGGCCTGCAGCTCGAAGCGCCCTTCGGCGGCCGCCGCGGTCAGCCTAAGCGCGGTGCGGCCGCGCGCCCACGGCGGCACGTTCATCTGCCGCGTGCGCAGCACCGGGTTCTTGCGCTTCGGGCGCAGCAGCGGCATGGTCACAGGAGCCCCTCGTCCGCCGGGTACGGCGGCCGATCCCCCGAGGGGATCGAGCCCGGCTTGGGGCGGCCCGGCGCTCGGGCTCGTGAAGTCATGCCGGCTGCCCCAGGATCACCGCACCGGTGCACAGGCAGCGGTCGTAGGCGACGATGCCGTAGCCGCTGACCAGGCCGAGCGTCGCATCCTTGACCGCGCGGCCTTCGGCCTGGCCGGTAAGCTGCCGCAGCGCCTCGGTCATACCGAGAAAGCCCCCGGCCGCACCGGCCTGACCCGAAGACAGCTGCCCGCCCGATGTGTTGTGCGGGAAGTCGCCGTCCCAGGTGGTCGAGCGGCTGCCGACGAAGGCCGCGCCCGCGCCGGCCTCGCAGAAGCCCAGGCCTTCCATCTGCATCGCGACGATCACCGGATAGTCGTCGTAGGTCTGCACGAAGCCGATGTCGGCCGGCGTGCAACCGGCCATCGCGTACAGCTCGTCGCGGTCGAGCAGCCAGCCGCCGCGCTTCATCACCGGGTCGTCGCTGAACGCGTTGTGGCGCTCGATGCTGCCGCGCAGCGTCGCATACGCCAGCCCGAGATCCTGCGCGCGCTGCTCGCGCATCACCAGGAAGGCCTCCGCACCGGCGCAGGGCATCACGCAGTCGTAGAGGTGGATCGGCTCGGCGATCGGCCGGGCGCTCATGTACTCGTCGAGCGTCAGCGCCTTCCTGAAAACCCGCGACCCGTAGGCCAGCGCATTCGTGCGCTGGTCGACGCACAGGCGCCCGAAGTCCTCGCGCCGCGCGCCGTTCGTGCGCAGGTAGTGCGCGGTGATGAACGCGAACAGCGCGTTCGGCCCGCCGCTGCCGTACGGATAGGTCGCGTCGCGGGCGAACGCCGAGAAGCCGCCGAGCATCAGCCGGAACGAGTCGACGTGGTTCGCATCGGCCGCGACGCAGGCCACGACCTCCGCATCGCCGGCCTGCACCGCGCGCGCGGCGCGGCGCAGCGCCATCACGCCACTGGCGCCGCCGGTGGGGATGTGGTCGAGCCAGCGCGGGCTCAGGCCCAGGTGCTGCGTGACGCCGACCGCGGTGTCGGGCGCCAGCGAGAAGCTGCTCACCGTCAGGCCGTCGAGCTCGTGCTTTTTCAGGCCGCCGGCCTTCAGCAGCGCGTCGACCGCGCGGCCGAGGAACCAGTGCGCGCCGCGCGTCGAGTAGCGCAGGTACGGCACCGTCACCGGCACCGCGACCGCGACGCCTTCGTAGCCGAGCCGGCGGCCCACGTGCGTCATCAACCGCCCCGCTTCTTCAGCGCGCGGGTGTCCACGCACCCGCCCTCGCCCGGCAGCGCCGCCGCGCGTGCCTTCAGCTCGCCGCGCGCGATCTTCTGCGACGGCGTCAGCGGCAGTGCATCGACGAAGGCCACGTAGCCCGGCACCTTGTAGTAGGCGAGCCGTTCGAGCGCGAAGGCGACGATGTCCCGCGCCAGCGCCTCGTACCGATCCGCCGCCACCGGCTCGTGCGGCACGACCAGCGCCAGCACCTCGTCGCCGCGCACCGGGTCGGGCGTGGCCGCCACCGCCGACGCGCGCACGGCGGGGTGCTGGTTCAGCACGCCCTCCACCTCCACCGCCGAGATGTTCTCGCCGCTGCGGCGGATCACGTTCTTGCGCCGGTCGATGAAGTGCAGCTGGCCGGACGCGTCGCGGCTGACGATGTCGCCGGTGTGGAACCAGCCGCCCGCCCACGCCTCGGCGGTGGCGGCTTCGTCCTTCAGGTAGCCGGCGAAGAAGCCGTCGCGCGGATCGGCTCCGGCGTGGCGCACCCATAGCTCGCCCGGCTGGCCGGCGGCCGGCTCGCGGCCGTCGTCGGCCACCAGACGAACCGCCACGTCGGCCTGCTCGCGGCCGAAGCAGCTGCTGCCCACCTGGCGCGGTTCGCGGTTGGCGATCACCACCGCGCCGGCGCCGGTCTCGGTCATCGCCCAGGCCTCGAGCAGCGGGAAGCCGAAGCGGGCTTCGAAGGTCGCGTGCAGCGCGCGGTCGACGCCCGCGCCGAAGCCGAAGCGCACCGCGTGCTCGCGGTCCCCGGCCGCCGGCGGCGCCTTCATCAGCATCGCCGGCATCACGCCCAGGTAGTGCACGACCGTCGCGCGCGCCGCGCGCACGCTGGCCCACCAGGTGGCCGGGTGGAAGCGGTCGAGCAGGATCAGGCAGCCGCCGGTCAGCACGCAGGCCAGCGTCGAGTACGCCATCGCGTTCATGTGCACCAGCGGCAGCGGCGTCAGCAAACGGTCGCCTACGCGCAGCGCGGCGAGCCCGCCGATGTCCGCATACCAGCGGCCGGCCTGCAGGAAGTAGCGGTTCGGCAGGATGCAGCCCTTCGGCCGCCCGGTCGTGCCGCTGGTGTAGAGCAGCGCGCATTCGGTGGACTCGCCCGGCGGCTGGCCGTCGCGCGGCGGCGCGAACGGCGCCGGCGGGGGCG
>JAFLDG010000064.1 GCA_017302495.1 Burkholderiales bacterium | reverse complement strand
ACCGGCGCCCGGCGCCGGCGTGCTGCCGCCGCGGCTGTTCCGCCGGGCCGGCAGGGCCCCGCGCCGGCCGGCGCCGCCGCGGCCCGGCGCTGCTCAGACGCCGAGGTAGTTCGCCAGTTCGTGGCTGCGGCCGAGTTCGTCGGCGCGACCGGCCATCACGACCTGGCCTTTCTGCAGCACCACCGCGCGGTCGCTGTGCGCGAGCACCTTGCGCACGTCGCGGTCGACGATCAGCGTGGCGATGCCGTCGCGCCGGATCAGGCCGATCACGCGCCAGATCTCGGCGACGACCAGCGGCGCCAGCCCCTCGGTCGCCTCGTCGAGCACGATCAACTCGGGCTGCGTCAGCAGCGCGCGGCCGATCGACAGCATCTGCTGCTCGCCGCCGGACAGCTGCGCGCCGAGGTTGCCGAGCCGCTCGGCGAGCCGCGGGAAGGTCTGCAGCACGCGCTCGAGGCTCCAGCCGCGGTCCCGGCCCGGCGCCGGCTTCGCGGCCATGACCAGGTTCTCGCGCACGCTCAGGTTCGGGAAGATGCCGCGACCTTCGGGCACGTAGCCGACGCCGCAGCGCGCCACGTCGTGCGGCCGCGCCCGGCTGCAGTCGCGGCCGAACAGCCGGAGGCTGCCGTCGCGCTGCGGCACATGGCCGAGCAGCGTGCGGATCAGCGTCGTCTTGCCCATGCCGTTGCGGCCGAGCAGGCCGACGGTCTCGCCGCGGCCGACCTGCAGGTCCACGCCGTGCAGCACGTGGCTGGTGCCGTACCAGGCGTGGATGCCGCGCGCGTCGAGGATCGGTTCGCCCATGGGCTTCAGTGCGTGCCGAGGTAGGCGGCCTGCACCTCGAGGTTGGAGCGCACGGCCTCCGGCGTGTCGGAGGCGATCACCGCGCCGTTGACCATCACCGTGATCCGGTCGGCGACACGGAACACCGCGTCCATGTCGTGCTCGACGAGCAGGATCGCGTGCGCCGGCTTCAACTCGCGCAGCAGTTCGAGCATGCGGTCGGTCTCCTCGGCACCCATGCCGGCCAGCGGTTCGTCCAGCAGCAGCACCTGCGGCTCGGTGGCCAGGCACATCGCGATCTCGAGCTGCCGCTTCTGGCCGTGGCTGAGCAGCCCGGCCGGCCGGTCGACCAAGGCCGCCAGGCCGGTGCGCGCCGCCACCTCGCGCGCGGTGGCCACGCTCGCCGGGCAGCGGGCGGCTTCCTGCCAGAAGGCCCAGGGCTTCGGCGTGCGCGCCTGCGCCGCGAGTCGGCAGTTCTCGAGCACGCTGAAGCTGGGGTAGATCGTGTTGCGCTGGTAGCTGCGGCCGAGGCCGGCCCGTGCCCGGCGCGGCTGGCTCCAGGCGGTGACGTCCTGGCCGAGCAGCTCGACCGTTCCGGAGGACGGCGGGATCTCGCCCGACAGCAGGTTGATCAGCGTCGACTTGCCCGCGCCGTTGGTGCCGATCACGGCATGGATCTGGTCGCGCTGCAGCGCGATCGACACCTGGTTCACCGCGACAAGGCCGCCCCAGCGGCGCGTCAGCGAATCGCCGCGCAGCAGCAGCGGCGGCGGGCCGCTCATGGCGCCGGCTCCGCGTCGGCCGCACCGCGGCGGGCGGCGCGGCCGAGCAGCCGCTCGCGCCACTGCGCCGGCAGCCCGACCAGGCCGTTCGGCAGCAGCGCGACGCTGGCGATGATCGTCAGCCCCAGCCCCAGGTGCCAGTGTTTCGCGAAGGCGCCGAAGATCGCCTCGCTCTTGTAGAACTCCTGCAGCAGCGCGAATCCGAAGGCGCCGATCAGCGCGCCGCGCAGATGGCCGATGCCGCCGAGGATGATCATGATCAGCACCGCGCCCGACAGGTGCCAGCTCAGCAACTCGGGGTTGACGAAGCCGTCCTTCAGCGCGAACAGGAAGCCGGCCAGCCCCGCGATCGCGCCGCTGATCGTGAACGCGGCCAGCTTGTACGGATAGGTCGCGAAGCCGGTCGCGCGCATGCGCTGCTCGTTGACGCGGATGCCGGCCAGCGCCCGGCCGAAGCGCGAGCGCGACAGCAGCGCGAGGAAGCCGAACACCAGCGCGAGCGCGACCAGCGTCAGCGCGTACATCACCGGCGCCTTGCCGAGGTCGAAGGTACCGAGCGTGGGCAGCAGCGCCAGGTAGATGCCGTCGGTGCCGCCGCCGAGCGGGGTGTCGTGGACGACGTAGTAGGCCATCTGCGCGAACGCGAGCGTGACCATGATGAAGTAGACGCCCTTCGTGCGCAGGCTCAAGGCCCCGACCGCGAGCGCGTAGGCCGCCGCGCACAGCACCGCGGCCGGCAGCAGCACGAGCAGCGACGCCGGCTCGTCCTGCGGCGACAGCAGCACCGCGGCGTAGGCGCCGATGCCGAAGAACGCCGCCTGGCCGAAGCACACAAGCCCGGTGCCGCCGACGAGCAACTCGAGGCTGAGCGCGAAGATCGCGTAGATCATGATCTTCGTCACCAGGTCCAGGCCGAAGCTGCCGGCGGCGAGCGGGTAGACCGCGAGCGCGGCGAACGCGGCAATGACGAACCAGAGGCGCGCGGACATGTCAGCCCGCCTTGAACAGGCCTTCCGGCCGCCACAGCAGGATCAGCGCCATCAGCACGTAGACCAGCACCCCGGCGGCCTGCGGCAGCAGCACCTTGCCGAAGGTATCGACGACGCCGATCAGCAGCGCCGCGAGCAGCGCGCCGCGGATCGAGCCGATGCCGCCGATGACGACGACGACGAAGCAGATGATCAGCACCTGGCTGCCCATGCCCGGGTAGACGCTCGACACCGGCGCGGCGACCATGCCGGCGAGCACCGCGATCGCGACGCCGGCGGCGAAGACCACGCGGTAGAGGAACTTGATGTCGATGCCCAGGCTCTGCACCATCTCGCGGTTGGTGCTGCCGGCGCGGATCATCATGCCCAGCCGGGTGCGCGCGAACACCCACCACATGCCCAGCGCGAGCAGGATGCACACGCCCGAGATGAAGAGGCGGTAGACCGGGTAGGTCATCAGCTCGCCGAGCGGGATCGTGCCGGCGAGGACGGGCGGCGGCTTGACGCCGTGCACGTCGTCGCCGACGAGCAGGCTGCGCAGCTCCTCGAAGACCAGGATCAGGCCGTAGGTCATCAGCACCTGCTGCAGGTGCTCGCGTTCGTACAGGTAGCTGTAGAACACCCACTCGAGCACGTAGCCGAGGACCACCGCGAGCACCGTGCCGGCGAGCAGCGTCGCGAAGAAGCCGCCGCCGAAGGTGGCCTCGACGATCGGCGCGAGCGCGAAGGCCATGTACGCGCCGATCATGTAGAAGCTGCCGTGGGCGAGGTTGATCACGCCCATGATGCCGAAGATCAGCGTCAGCCCGCTCGCCACCAGGAACAGCAGCAGCCCGTACTGCAGCGCGTTCAGGCACTGGACGAGGAAGGTGGCGAGGTCCATCGCGCTGGGAAGTTGGTGCGAGGCCCGCTGCGCGGCGACGGATGTGACGCGGATTCCGTCGCGAGCGCGCCGGGGTCGGTGCGGTGTGCCGCTCCCTCAAGCGACCGCCGTGGATCCGGCTTCGCCGGTCCACGGGCGGTGCCCCCTCGAGGGGGCGCGCGAAGCGCGCACGGGGTGGGTCACATCCTGCAGCCGCGGCCCGGATCGGGCAGCGCCTTGCTGGCGATGCCGATCACCTTGTTCTCCTTGCCCACGACCTGGCGCAGGTAGAGGTCCTGCACCGGGTTGTGGCTCGCCGAGATCGTGAACGCTCCGCGCGGGCTGTCGATCTTGGCCTTGCGCAGCGCGGCGCCGAACTCGGCCTTCTTCGTGATGTCGCCCTTGGCCGCGGCCAGGCCGATGCCGAGCATCTGCGCGGCGTCGTAGCCCTGCATCGCGTAGACGTCCGGCTGCAGCTTGTAGGTCTTGGCGTAGGCCAGGCGGAAGGTCTTGTCGCGGGGCGTGTCGAGCCCGTCGGCGTAGTGCAGCGTGGTCAGCAGGCCGTCGGCGTCGGCGCCCTGGGCCTCGAGCGTGCCGTCGGTCAGGAAGCCTGCGCCGTAGAGCGGGATCTTGCCCTTCAGGCCCGCGGCCGCGTAGTCCTTGACGAACTTGACCGCGCCGCCGCCGGCGAAGAACGTGTACACCGCGTCCGGCTTGGCCGCGGCGATCTCGGTCAGCAGCGCCTGGAACTCGACGTTCGGGAACGGCAGGCTCAGTTCCTTCGTGACCTTGCCGCCGCCCTTTTCGAACGCCTCCTTGAAGCCCTTGACCGACTCGTCGCCGGCGGCGTACTTCCAGGTGATCGTCACGACGTTCTTGTGGCCCTTCTTCGCGACCACCTCGCCGGCGGCGTAGCCCGGCTGCCAGTTCGAGAACGAGCTGCGGAAGATGTTCGGCGCGCACATCGGGCCGGTGATCGCGTCGGCGCCGGCGTTCGGCACGATCAGCATCGTGCCGGTGTCCTTGGCGACCTTGGCCATCGCCATCGCGACGCCGGAGTGCACGGTGCCGACCACCACGTCGACGCTGTCGCGCTTGATCAGCTTGTTGATGTTGTCGGTGGCCTTGGCCGGATCGCTCTCGTCGTCGACCTTGACGATCTCGATCTCGCGCCCGCCGAGCTTGCCGCCCTGCTCGGCGACATGCAGGCGGAAGCCGTTCTCGATCGCGTTGCCGAGCGCGGCGAAGGTGCCGGTGTAGGGCAGCATCAGGCCGACCTTGAGCTTGCCCGTCTGGGCCTGGGCCAGCGGCAGGGCCAGCGCGAGGGCGGCGGCGGCGAGGGCGGTGCGGTGAAGGGTCACGTCTTTGTCTCCTGGGCGTGTCGGCGAACGAAGGGCACGACCGCGGCGATCAACGCCTCGCCCTGGTCGCGATGGGGGGAATGGCCGCAGTCGGGCAGCTCGAGCAATTGTGTCTGCGGCAGGCGCCGCGCGATACCGCGGACTTGCTCTAGGGACCCGTACTCGTCGTCCAGCCCCTGCACCGCGAGCAGCGGGCAGCGGATGGTCGCGATCTCGTCCTCGATCGACCATTGCCGGAACGGCGGGTGCAGCCAGATCCGGTTCCAGCCCCAGAACGCCGAGTCGGGGTCGGCATGGTAGCGGGCGAGCCGCGCCTTCAGGCCGGCTTCGCGGTAGGCCTGGGCGGCCTGCGCGATGCTCGCGACGGTGACCGGTTCGACCAGGATGTGCGGCGCGAGCACGATCGCCCCGGCCGGCGCCTGCGGAAAGCGCGCCGCGTACAGCAGCGCGATCGACGCGCCGTCGCTGTGGCCGAAGAGCCAGAGCCGCTCGCGCGCCGGGTCGATGCCGAGCGCGTCGAGCAACGCCGGCAGCACCTCGTGCGCCTGGCGGTGCATGAAGTCGACGCCCCAGGTTTCGCCGGCGTCGCGCGGCGTCGAGCGGCCGTAGCCCGGGCGCGAATAGACCAGCCCGCGCCAGCCGAGCGCGGCGCACAGGCGGGCGGGGAAGTCCTTCCACATCGCCAGCGACCCCAGGCCCTCGTGCAGGAACAGCATCAAGGGCGCCTCGGTGCGCTCGCGGTTCAGCCAGGCATGCTCGACGCGCACGCGCCGGCCGCGCCAGGCGATCTCCGCGAAGGCCGCGGCGTCGGCGGCCGGCCCGGCGGGTTCGGCCGTCTTCACGGGCATCGGGTGCATCCGCCGCTCTCAGCCCTTCGCCGCTTCCCGCTCGCGCAGCTTGAAGCGCTGGATCTTGCCGGTCGCGGTCTTCGGCAGCTCGGCGACGAACTCGATCAGCCGCGGGTACTTGTACGGTGCGAGCTTGTCCTTGACGAAGGCCTTCAGCTCGTCCTCGGTGGCCGCGCCGCCGGCCTTGAGCACGACGAAGGCCTTGGTCTTGGTCAGCCCTTCGGCGTCGGGCACGCCGATCACCGCCGCTTCGAGCACGGCCGGGTGCTGCACCAGCGTGGCCTCGACCTCGAAGGGGCTGACGTAGATCCCGCTGACCTTGAGCATGTCGTCGCTGCGGCCGCCGTAGGTGTAGCTGCCGTCGGCGTTGCGCACGTACTTGTCGCCGCTCTTGGTCCAGCCGCCCTGGAAGGTGTCGCGGCTCTTCGCGCGGTTGCCCCAGTACATCAGCGCCGCGCTCGGCCCCTGGATGTACAGGTCGCCGGGCTCGCTGCTGCCGTCCGGGTTCAGGGGCACCGGCCGGCCATCGTCGCCGCGCAACTCGATGCTGTAGCCCGGCACCGGCCAGCCGGTGGTGCCGTAGCGCACGCGGTCGGGGCGGTTGCTCAGGAAGATGTGCAGCATCTCGGTCGAGCCGATGCCGTCGACGATGTCGACGCCGAAGTGGCGCTTGAAGCGCTCGCCGATGTCGGCCGGCAGGGCCTCGCCCGCGGACGACGCCAGCCGCAGCGCGACCTGGTCGCGCTGCGGCAGCGCCGGGTGCGCGAGCATGCCGGCGTAGCCGGTCGGCGCGCCGAAGAACACGCTCGGCTTCAGGCCCCCGACGCCGCCGGCCCAGCGCTTGAAGGTGGCCTCCGGTGTCGGCCGCTCGGCCATCAGGATCGTGGTCGCGCCGACGCTCAGCGGGAAGGTCAGCGCATTGCCCAGCCCGTAGGCGAAGAACAGCTTGGCCGCGCTGAAGCAGACGTCGTCCTCGCGCAGCCCGAGCAGCCGCGTGCCGTACAGCTCGCTGGTCCAGTACGGGTTGGCGTGGGAGTGGACCGTGCCCTTCGGCCGGCCGGTCGAGCCCGACGAGTACAGCCAGAACGCCGGATCGTCGGCCGCGGTCGGCGCGGGCCGCGGTGCGGGCGCCTGGGCGGCGAGGAAGGCCTCGAACTCGACCTCGGCCGGGTGCAGCGGCGCAACCGGGCGCGCGACGATCACCTTGGTCAGCTCGTGATCGCTCTTGACCATCGCGCTCGTCAGCGCCGGCAGCAGCCCGCCCGACACCAGCGCCGCCTGCGCGCGCGAGTGCTCGAGCATGTAGGCGTAGTCGTCGGCGGTGAGCAGCGTGTTCACCGCCACCGGCACCAGCCCGGCGTAGATCGCACCGAGGAACGAGACCGGCCAGTCGTTCGTGTCCTGCATCAGCAGCAGCACGCGCTCTTCGCGGCGGATGCCCAGCGACCGCAGCCCGGCGGCCATCTGGCGCACGCGCTGGCCGAGCGCGCCGTAGCTGAGCACGCCCAGGTCGTCGACGAAGGCGGCCTTGGCCGCGCGCGCCGCGTGGCGGTCGATCAGGTGCTGCGCGAAGTTGAAGCGCTCGGGCGGGGGCGGCACCTCGGGGGCGGCGGTGACGGCGGCGTCGTTCATGGCGGTTTCCTCGGGCGTCTTCGCGGTCGCGGCGGGGGCGGGGAGCGGTACGGGCGGCTCCGGCCTTCGCGGCAGCGCTTGCCAAGCGTCGGGGCATGCAGTATTGTGCTGCAGGCACTTTAGGCCTCTGCTTCGGCGTATGTCAAGCACCATAATGCATGAATCCGCGTTAACACCTAGCGTCGACCTTCGCGACGCGGCAGTGGCGCCGCTGGCGGCGGCCGCCGAGTTCGGCGCGCCAAACGCCGGGGGCAAGCATCCGTTCCTGGTCGGGCTGGGCGAGCGCGTCCGAGCGCTGCGCCTGCGCCGCGGCATGACGCGCAAGGCGCTGTCGCTGGCGGCCGACGTATCGGAGCGGCACCTCGCCAACCTGGAATACGGCGTCGGCAACGCGTCGGTGCTGGTGCTGCTGCAGGTGGCGCAGGCGCTGAAGTCGCCGCTGGCCGAACTGCTCGGCGACGAGACGACGCGTTCGCCGGAGTGGCTGATGATCCGCGAGCTGCTCGGTGGCCGCGACGAGGCGACCTTGCGCCGGGTGCGCGAGGCGATCGCGCCGGTGCTCGACACCGCGGCGGCGCGCGCTGCGCCCGGCCGCCTCGGGCGCTCGGGCCGGATCGCGCTGATCGGCCTGCGCGGCGCCGGCAAGTCCACGCTCGGCCGGATGCTGGCCGAGGATCTCGACTTCCCATTTATCGAACTGAGCCGGGAGATCGAGAAATTCGCCGGCTGCTCGGCCAGCGAGATCCAGGCGCTGTACGGGCAGAACGCGTACCGGCGCTACGAGCGGCGGGCGATGGAGGAGTCGATCCAGATCTATCCCGAGGCGGTGATCGCCACGCCCGGCGGGCTGGTGTCGGATCCGGCCACCTTCAACCTGCTGCTGTCGCACTGCACGACGATCTGGCTGCAGGCCGATCCGGAAGACCACATGCGGCGCGTCCAGGCCCAGGGGGACCTGCGGCCGATGGCCGGCAACCGCGAGGCGATGGATGACCTGAAGTCGATCCTCGCCGGCCGGGCGGCCTTCTACTCGAAGGCCGAGTTCCGTCTCGACACCAGCGCCCAGCCCCTGGCCGAAACCTTCGCCGCACTGCGGACACTGGTGCGGGAAGCGTTGCAGATACGGGTAAACACCGATAACAAGCATAATGATGCACATTGACCCGGCGTCTGATAAGCAATATGATGCCTATCAACACGCATGAAAGTGCATTTCACGGAGGTCGTATGAGCCAGAGCACGAACGCCACCGCCACCTCGGCGCCGAAGGTGGACTACCAGACCGACCCGAGCCGCTATCGCCACTGGAAGCTGAAGTTCGAAGGCCCGGTCGCCACCCTGGTGGCCGACATCGACGAAAACGCCGGGCTGCGCCCCGGCTACAAGCTCAAGCTGAACAGCTACGACCTCGGCGTCGACATCGAACTGAACGATGCGGTCAACCGCATCCGCTTCGAGCACCCCGAGGTGCGCACCGTGGTCGTCACCAGCGCCAAGGACAAGGTGTTCTGCTCCGGCGCCAACATCTTCATGCTGGGCCTGTCCAGCCACGCTTGGAAGGTGAACTTCTGCAAGTTCACGAACGAGACGCGCAACGGGCTGGAGGACTCTTCGCAGCACTCGGGCCTGAAGTTCCTGGCCGCGGTCAACGGCGCCTGTGCCGGCGGCGGCTACGAGCTGGCGCTGGCCTGCGACGAGATCATCCTGGTCGACGACCGCTCGAGCGCGGTCAGCCTGCCCGAGGTGCCGCTGCTCGGCGTGCTGCCCGGCACCGGCGGCCTGACGCGGGTGACCGACAAGCGCCACGTGCGCCACGACCTGGCCGACATCTTCTGCACGACGAACGAAGGCGTGCGCGGCCAGCGCGCGAAGGACTGGCGGCTGGTCGACGACCTCGCCAAGCCGGCGCAGTTCGCGGCCAGGGTGCAGGAGCGTGCGCTCGAACTGGCGCAGCGGAGCGACCGGCCGGCCGACGCGAAGGGCGTGAGCCTGACGCCGCTGCAGCGCACGGTCGAGGCCGACGCCCTGCGCTACCCGAACGTCGAGGTCACGATCGACCGCGCCAAGCGCACGGCCACCTTCACCGTCAAGGCGCCGGGCCGGCCGGTGGAAAGCGACGTCGCCGCGATCGAAGCCGCCGGCGCCGCCTGGTACCCGCTGGCGCTGGCGCGCGAGCTGGACGACGCGATCCTGTCGATGCGCACGAACGAGCTCGACATCGGCACCTGGCTGCTCGAGACCGAGGGCGCAGCCTCGGCGGTGCAGCAGATGGACGCCGCGCTGCTCGCGAACAAGGACCACTGGTTCGTGCGCGAGACCATCGGCCTGCTGCGCCGCACCTTCAGCCGGCTGGACGTGAGCAGCCGCAGCCTGTTCGCGCTGATCGAGCCCGGCAGCTGCTTCGTCGGCAGCTTCCTCGAACTCGCGCTCGCCTGCGACCGCAGCTACATGCTGGCGCTGCCGGCGGATCCGTCGGCAGCGCCGACGATCGCGGTCGGCGAGGCGAACTTCGGCCTGTACCCGATGGCCACCGGCCAGAGCCGGCTCGAGCGCCGCTTCTACGGCGAGGCCGGGCCCCTGGCGGCGGTGCGCGCGAAGATCGGCGAGCCGCTCGGCGGCGAGGCCGCGCTCGCGCTCGGCCTGGTCACCAGCGCGCCGGACGACATCGACTGGCCGGACGAGACCCGGATCGCGATCGAGGAACGGGTCGCGATGAGCCCCGACGCGCTGACCGGCATGGAGGCGAACCTGCGCTTCAACGGCGTCGAGAACATGGCCACGCGCATCTTCGGCCGCCTCACCGCCTGGCAGAACTGGATCTTCCAGCGCCCGAACGCCGTCGGCGAGAAGGGCGCGCTGAAGGTCTACGGCAAGGGCGACAAGGCCGCCTTCGACTGGAACCGCGTTTGAAGAACACCACCGGAGCAGACATGAGCAGCATCGACTACAGCGAGAAGATCCCGAACAACGTCAACCTCGGCGAAGACCGCACGCTGCAGCGTGCGCTCGAGCAGTGGCAGCCGAACTACCTGCACTGGTGGCAGGACATGGGCCCGGAGGGCTCGACCGACTACGACGTCTACCTGCGCACCGCGGTCAGCGTCGACCCCGAGGGCTGGGCGCAATTCGGCTACGTGAAGATGCCCGACTACCGCTGGGGCATCTTCCTGAACCCGGCCGAGAAGGAGCGCAAGATCCACTTCGGCGACCACAAGGGCGAGGCCGCGTGGCAGGACGTGCCCGGCGAGTACCGCGCCAACCTGCGCCGCATCATCGTCACGCAGGGCGACACCGAGCCGGCGAGCGTCGAGCAGCAGCGCCACCTCGGCCTGACGGCCCCCAGCCAGTACGACCTGCGCAACCTGTTCCAGGTCAACGTCGAGGAAGGCCGCCACCTGTGGGCGATGGTCTACCTGCTGCACAAGTTCTTCGGCCGCGACGGCCGCGAGGAAGGCGAGGCGCTGCTCGAGCGGCGCAGCGGCAACGCCGACAACCCGCGCATCCTGCAGGCCTTCAACGAGAAGACGCCGGACTGGCTGAGCTTCTTCATGTTCACCTACTTCACCGACCGCGACGGCAAGTTCCAGCTGTGCGCGCTGGCCGAGAGCAGCTTCGACCCGCTGGCGCGGACGACGAAGTTCATGCTGACCGAAGAGGCGCACCACATGTTCGTCGGCGAAAGCGGCGTCTCGCGCGTGATCCAGCGCACTTGCCAGGCGATGAACGAGCTGAAGACCGACGATCCGGCGAAGCTGCGCGCGGCCGGCGTGATCGACCTGCCGACGATCCAGCGGTATCTGAACTTCCACTTCAGCGTCACGATCGACCTGTTCGGCGCCGACGAGTCGAGCAACGCGGCGACCTTCTACTCGACCGGCCTGAAGGGCCGCTTCGAGGAAGGCAAGCGCAGCGACGACCACCAGCTGCGCGGCCAGCACTACAAGGTGCTGAACGTCGTCGACGGCCAGCTGGTCGAGAAGGAGGTGCCGATGCTGAACGCGCTGAACGAGGTGCTGCGCGACGACTACATCACCGACTCCAAGGGCGGCGTCAACCGCTGGAACAAGGTGATCGAGAAGGCCGGCATCCCGTTCCGCCTGACCGTGCCGCACAAGGCCTTCCACCGCAACATCGGCGCGCTGGCCGGGGTGAAGGTGGCGCCGGACGGCCGCGTCGTGCACGACCACGAGTGGAACCAGCATGTGGAAAACTGGCTGCCGACCGACGAGGACCGCGCCTTCGTCGCGAGCCTGATGGGCCGCGTCGTCGAGCCGGGCAAGTTCGCGAACTGGATCGCGCCGCCGGTGATCGGCATCAACCGGCAGCCGGTGGACTTCGAGTACGTGCGCTTCAACTAGCGTCATTCCGGACGGCGTTCGCCGCCGCAATGACTCGGCGGGTTCGAACGGACAGGCCCTCGGCCTGCCGTTCAACCCGCCGGTTCTTCGAGAGCTTGGAGACTTCCGATGGACGCGTCCGACGTCGTGCTCATCAAGCAGCACCTGATCGACCCCGAGATCTGCATCCGCTGCAACACCTGCGAGTCGATCTGCCCGGTCAAGGCGATCACGCACGACAGCGCGAACTACGTCGTCGACGCGGCGAAGTGCAACCTGTGCATGGACTGCATCTCGCCGTGCCCGACCGGCAGCATCGACAACTGGCGCATGGTGCCAAAGGCGCGCGCGTACACGCTGGCCGAGCAGTTCGGCTGGGACGAGCTGCCGGCCGAGCTGAGCGAACAACAGCTCGCCGAGGCCGGCATCACGCCCGGCGCGGTGGCCGAGATCGAGCCGGCTGCGCCCGCGCTGCCGGCGGCCGTGAGCGGCGAGACCGCGTTCAACAGCGCCCAGTACGGCGCGAACCTGCCGCCGTGGTCGGCCGCGCACGCGTACACCAACCTGTACGGGCCGAAGGCTTCGGAGAAGACCGTCAGCGCCACCGTCGTCGGCAACGTGCGCGTCACCGAGGTCGGCAAGGAGTACGACACCCATCACGTGATGCTCGACTTCGGCACGATGCCGTTTCCGGTGCTCGAAGGCCAGTCGATCGCCATCGTGCCGCCCGGCGTCGATGCGAACGGCAAGCCGCACCACCCGCGTCAGTACTCGATCGCGAGCCCGCGCAACGGCGAACGCCCGGGCTACAACAACCTGTCGCTGACGATCAAGCGCGTGCTCGAGGACCACCAGGGCAACCCGGTGCGCGGCGTCGCGAGCAACTACATGTGCGACCTGAAGGTCGGCGACAAGGTGCAGGTGATCGGGCCCTTCGGCGCCAGCTTCCTGATGCCGAACCACCCGAAGAGCCACATCGTGATGATCTGCACCGGCACCGGCAGCGCGCCGATGCGCGCGATGACCGAGTGGCGCCGGCGGCTGCGCCAGTCCGGCAAGTTCGAGGGCGGCAAGCTGATGCTCTTCTTCGGCGCGCGCACGAAGGAGGAACTGCCGTACTTCGGCCCGCTGCAGAGCCTGCCGAAGGACTTCATCGACATCAACTTCGCGTTCAGCCGCACGCCGGGGCAGCCGAAGAAGTACGTGCAGGACGCGATGCGCGAACGCGCGGCCGACCTGGCCGCGCTGCTCGCCGACCCGAACGCCTTCTTCTACGTCTGCGGCCTGAAGGCGATGGAGGAGGGCGTCGTGCTCGCGCTGAAGGACATCGCGCAGGGCGCGGGCCTGCACTGGGAAGCCGTCGGCGCGGCCCTGAAGCGCGACGGGCGGCTGCACCTCGAGACCTACTGACCATCGCCGGCCCCGCCGGGCTATGCTGGCGCCCGGCCCGACCTGGAGGAGCATTCGATGAGCACCCACGCCTTCATCTGCGACGCCGTGCGCACCCCCTTCGGCCGTTACGGCGGCGCGCTGTCGTCGGTGCGCACCGACGACCTCGGCGCGGTCCCGATCCGCGCGCTGATGCAGCGCAACCCTAAGGTCGACTGGCAGGCCGTGGGCGACGTGCTCTACGGCTGCGCGAACCAGGCCGGCGAGGACAACCGCAACGTCGCACGCATGGCCGCGCTGCTCGCCGGGTTGCCGGTGGAAGTGCCGGGCGCGACGATCAACCGGCTCTGCGGCTCGGGCCTCGACGCGGTGGGCTCAGCGGCACGCGCGATCCGCTGCGGCGAGCTGCAGCTGGCCATTGCCGGCGGCGTCGAGAGCATGAGCCGCGCGCCGTTCGTCATGCCGAAGGCCGAGAGCGCGTTCTCGCGCAGCAACGTGGTCTACGACACCACGATCGGCTGGCGCTTCGTCAACAAGCTGATGAAGGAGCAGTACGGTGTCGACTCGATGCCCGAGACCGCCGAGAACGTGGCCGCCGACTTCCGCATCGAACGCGAGGCGCAGGACCGGATGGCGCTGGCGAGCCAGCTCAAGGCGGTGGCGGCGCAGCGCTCGGGCTTCTTCGAGCGCGAGATCGTGCCGGTGACGATTCCGCAGAAGAAGGGCGAGCCGGTGGTCGTCGCGAAGGACGAGCATCCGCGCGAGACCTCGCTCGAAGCGCTGGCCAAGCTGAAGGGCGTGGTCAGGCCCGACGGCACCGTGACCGCCGGCAACGCCAGCGGCGTGAACGACGGCGCCTGCGCGCTGCTGCTGGCGAGCGAGGCTGCCGCGGCCGGGCACGGCCTGAAGCCGCGGGCGCGCGTGGTCGGCATGGCCACCGCCGGCGTGGCGCCGCGCATCATGGGCTTCGGCCCGGCACCGGCGGTGCGCAAGGTGCTCGGTCTGACCGGTCTCGCGCTGAACCGGATCGACGTGATCGAGCTGAACGAGGCTTTCGCCGCGCAGGGCCTGGCGGTGCTGCGCGATCTCGGGATCGCCGACGACGATGCGCGCGTCAACCCGAACGGCGGCGCGATCGCGCTCGGCCACCCGCTCGGCGCCAGCGGCGCGCGGCTGGCGACCACCGCGCTGAATCAGCTCGAGGCCGGCGGCGGACGCTACGCGCTGTGCACGATGTGCATCGGTGTCGGGCAGGGGATCGCGCTGGTGCTCGAGCGGGTCTGAGCAAGGGCCCCGTGCTTCGGGCGTGCGCGTGGCTGCGCGCGGCGCAGCCGGCACGCCGGCGACACTGATGCGCCGGCGCGGCACGGTGGTCGCGGTGCTCGGCACCGCGCAGACGCTGTCCTGGGCGTCGTCGTACTACCTGCCGGCCGTACTCGCCGGGCCGATGGCGCACGACCTCGGCGTCGGCGCGCCGACGATCTACGCGGCGTTCTCCGGCGCGCTCGCCGGCGCGGCCGTGGTCGGGCCCTGGGCCGGCCGCGCGATCGATCGCGGCCGGCCGGTGCTGGCCGTGACCAACCTCGTCTTCGCGGCGGCACTGCTGCTGCTCGGGCTCGCACCGACGCCGGCGGCGATGGTCGCCGCCTGGCTGCTGATGGGGCTGGCGATGGGCAGCGGGCTGTACGAGGCGGCGTTCGCGACCCTGGTGCGGCTGTACCGGCACGAGTCGCGCAATCCGATCACCGGCATCACGCTGATCGCCGGTTTCGCGAGCACGGTCGGCTGGCCGCTGTCGGCCTGGATGGAAACGCGCTTCGGCTGGCGCGGCGCCTGCTTCGGCTGGGCCGCGCTGCACCTGCTGCTCGGGCTGCCGCTGAACCTGTGGCTGGCGCGCTCGGCGCCGGCGCAACCGGCCTTGCCCGCGGCCCCGGCCGGCCCGCCCGCGGCGCCGCCGGTCGACGCGGCCGCGCCGCCGGCGCCCACCGGCCTGTTCGTGCTGCTGGCCTTCGTCTTCGCGGCGACGATGTTCGTCAGCACCGCGATGGCGGCGCACCTGCCGGCGCTGCTGCAGGCGGCCGGCGCGAGCCTGGCCGCGGCGGTCGCGGCGGGTGCGCTCGTCGGCCCGGCGCAGG